>DPVA01000217.1:11967-12781 GCA_003529705.1 Gammaproteobacteria bacterium
GCAGCTCGGGAAAGCGGATTAAAGTTTTAACACGATCATAACGGTCAGAAAAGAGAAAAAGCAGAGAGTTTTATGGCAACGAACGCGGATCAGATCGGTACCGACGGCGAAGGCTTTATTGAACAGTTGATTAACGTACGGCGGGTTGCAAAGGTAGTGAAGGGCGGACGGATCTTCGGCTTTTCAGCTCTCACCGTTGTCGGCGATGGCAAGGGCCGGGTTGGTATTGGCCGAGGAAAGGCCCGTGAAGTCCCGGTCGCGGTTCAGAAAGCGATGGACGAAGCCCGTCGAAATATGCAGAAGATTAGTCTCAGAAAAGGTACTCTGCACTACGCAACGGTAGGCCGACATGGCGCCGCCCGCGTGGTGATGCGCCCGGCCTCTGACGGGACCGGAATTATTGCCGGCGGCACAATGCGGGCCATCTTTGAGGCCGCAGGTGTGCGGAATGTGCTTGCCAAAGTTATAGGTACAACGAATCCGGTAAACGTGGCTCGAGCCACCGTCGCCGGGCTAACGGGCATGCGTAATCCGCGACAGGTTGCAATCCGCCGGGGCAAGTCGCTCGAAGAAATTCGAGGTCAGGAGTCTGCTGATGGGTAATCGGAGAATCAAGGTGACTCTCGTCAAGAGTAAGTTTGGCCGGGGTGCGAGACAACTGGCCTGCGTTCATGGTCTTGGATTACGGCGTATACATCAGACGGTGGAACTCGAAGAGACACCGGCGGTCAGAGGCATGGTCAATAAAGTATCCCACCTGGTTAGGGTAGAGGTAAGCTGAAATGCGGTTGAATGAACTTAAGCCGGCGGGCGG
>DPVA01000011.1:0-268 GCA_003529705.1 Gammaproteobacteria bacterium
GGTCGGACATGGCCGGCACGTAGGCACCCCCAGCAGTACAAGATCCCATGACTACCGCGATTTGCGGTATCCCAGCGGCTGACATATTGGCTTGATTGAAAAATATTCGGCCGAAATGCTCCCGGTCTGGGAAAACGTCGTCCTGCCTTGGCAGATAGGCCCCACCGGAGTCCACTAGGTAAACACAGGGCAGGCGATTCTCTTCGGCGATCGCTTGTGCCCGGAGATGTTTTTTGACTGTAATTGGGTAGTAGGTTCCGCCTTTGAC
>DPVA01000011.1:500-10475 GCA_003529705.1 Gammaproteobacteria bacterium
CAGGTAAATACATGGCAGGCGATTCTCGGTGGCGATGGCTTGCGCCCTGAGATGTTTTTTGACGGTAATCGGGTAGTAAGTGCCTCCCTTAACGGTAGCGTCATTGACCACCAGCATGCAGTCCTGCCCATGAATCTGCCCCACGCCGGTGATGATGCCGCCGCAGGGGACGTCGTCATCGTAGAGCCCCCATCCGGCCAGTTGGGAAAGCTCAAGAAAACTGGCCCCCGGGTCCAGCAGTTTTTCGATACGCTCGCGGGGTAGCAATTTGCCCCTTGCACTATGGCGCTCCCGGGCTTTTTCGCTGCCACCCTGCGTGACTTTTTCTATCACCTCCGTCAGTGCAGCAGTCTTCGCCAGCATGGCATCGCGATTGGCCGCGAAATCAGCAGAGGCGGTATCGATGCGACTGGTAAATTCACCCATAGTTATTTCTGCCGAATCTACCAGCCGCCGTGTGATAAACAATGGTCGACCTGTTCCAATCGGTCAGCACCCCAGAAAGGTTCCGAGTCCACGATGATAAAGGGGGAACCGAAAACGCCTCGGGCCAGGGCCTCATCGTTTACCGATCGTAGTTTCTGTTTGATCTCGTCAGTCTGAATACCCTCAGTCATCTGAATGGGGTCGTGCCCCAGTTCAGAGGCGACAGCGACTACGGTTTCACGGTCGGAAATATCCCGGTCGTTGCAAAAGTAGGCGTGATACAAGGCGTGCGCCAGCCGGCTGGCGGCATCGTGATCGGTTTCCTCGAGAAGATAAAATGCACGGCACGCGTTTACTGTGGCGACCGGCCAATGGCTGGGAATGACGAAGGGGATATCCCAATAACGTGCAAACCGCTGCACGTCGCGGACCGCATAATCTCCAACCAGGGGAACCCGAGCCAATGGTTTTCGTTCGTTGACCTTCATCGCGGCCCCCACCAGAAATGGCCGCCAGATGACTGAGCGACCGTGTCGCTCGGCGACGCGCTCTATCCGGTTACTGGCGAGGTAGCCATAAGGGGAGGAGAAGTCAAAGAAGAACTCAACAGATGTCGTCATGGAGGCACTCAGGGTTTGAGGAAACAACCAATTCAGCGGATGCGCTCAAATGCCATGGCCGTCGCTTCGCCGCCTCCGATGCATAGCGACGCAACACCGCGCTGTAGATCGTAGCGTTCAAGCGCATGCAGCAGGGTGACAATGATACGCGCCCCCGAGGCGCCGACTGGGTGTCCGAGTGCACAGGCGCCTCCATGCACATTCAGCTTCTCATGCGGAATTCCAAGATCCTTCATGGCCGCCATTGCAACGACTGCAAATGCTTCATTGACTTCAAACAGATCAACCATAGAGGCATCCCATTGCAGTGAGTCGAGCAGTTTGCCGATGGCGAAAACGGGTGCCGTGGTAAACCAGCCTGGCTCTTGGGCAAAACTGGCGTGGCCAAGTACTCGCGCTAGCGGGACATGCCCCCCTTTTTCCGCGTCGGAGAGTTTCATCATTACAAGCGCTGCCGCGCCGTCGGAAATAGAACTGGAGTTCGCGGGAGTTACGGTACCGTCTCTCTGGAAAGCGGGTTTCAGATATGGGATTTTCTCAATATTTGCCGTGAGGGGTTGTTCGTCGGTATCAATCGCTACCGTCTCTTTGCGGGTGTTGACAGAAACGCTGATGATTTCATCCCGAAAAGCCCCGTTTTCGATGGCCTCGGTTGCGCGGGTCAGGGATTCGATCGCAAAGTCATCCTGATCCTTACGGCTGAAGCCATACTGCTCCGCACAGTCCTCGGCGAAGTTTCCCATGAGCTTGCCTGGTTCGTAGGCGTCTTCCACACCATCTACGAACATATGATCGAGCAGTTCGCCATTGCCTAAGCGGTAGCCGCCGCGAGCTTTGGGTAAGAGGTAAGGTGCATTACTCATGCTTTCGAGACCGCCAGCAATGGCTATCCGGCCGCTGCCGGCCAGAATATGATCATGCGCCAGCATCGTAGCTTTCATCCCGGAGCCACACATTTTGTTGATAGTAGTGCAGGGAGTCCCCATGGGCAGACCGGCTCCTAATGCTGCCTGTCGGGCAGGCGCCTGACGAAGTCCGGCCGGGAGGACACAGCCCATAACGACTTCTTCTATGGACTCAGGACTAACGGCCGATCGCTCGACAGCGGCGGCCACTGCCACTGTACCGAGCTCAGGAGCGGATACCGGGGCAAGACTGCCCTGGAAACTGCCGATTGGGGTGCGCGCCGCACCGGTAATAACAATAGGGTCATTCCGCATCGTGGGCTCCTTTAGGCGCTGTCCTTGAAGAGTTCTCGGCCGATCAACATCCGTCGTATTTCACTGGTGCCCGCGCCGATTTCATAAAGTTTCGCATCCCTCAGCAGTCGACCTGTGGCGTATTCATTCACGTAGCCCGATCCCCCCAGCAGTTGAATGGCGTCGAGCGCCATCTGGGTAGCCCGTTCCGCACTATATAAAATAGCGCCAGCTGCATCTTTTCGGGTTGTCTGACCCCGGTCACAGGCCTGCGCTACTGCATACACATAGGCTCGGCAGGCGTTCAGAGTGGTGTACATGTCTGCCAGTTTCGCCTGGATCAGTTGAAAAGTGCCGATAGGTTGCCCAAATTGCCTACGGTCGTGGACGTACGGCAGCACAATATCGAGACAAGCCTGCATCAAGCCTAGTGGACCTCCTGAAAGCACCACCCGTTCGTAATCCAGGCCGCTCATTAGCACGCCTACCCCTTGGTTCTCCGTACCGAGTTCGAGATCTTGAGATACTACGCAGTCCTGGAAAAAAAGTTCGCAGGTGTTGGAGCCACGCATACCCAACTTGTCGAGTTTCGGCCCCGTAGAAAAACCGTTAAGACCTTTCTCGATGATGAACGCGGTAATGCCGCGCGCTTCAGCAGTCGGGTCGGTCTTTGCATAAACCACCAGGGTGTCGGCATCCGGTCCATTGGTTATCCACATTTTGCTGCCATTTAAGACGTAGTGGTCACCGACCTTATCTGCCCGAAGTTTCATGCTGACAATATCCGAGCCGGCGTGGTGTTCACTCATCGCCAACGCGCCGACTTTGACGCCCCTGATGAGATCAGGAAGAAATCGCGCTTTTTGAGTCTCGGTGCCGTTACGAAAGATTTGATTGACGCACAAGTTGGAGTGCGCTCCGTAAGAGAGTCCGACCGACCCGGACGCACGGCTGATTTCCTCCATCGCGACCGTATGCTCCAGATAGCCCATGCCGGCGCCGCCAAAGGCGGGGTCGATGGTCACTCCCAACAGTCCGAGTTCACCCAGTCGCTGCCAGAGTTGCGGCGGAAACGTGTTCTCTCGATCAATATCGGCCGCCCTCGGCGCAATCTCCCGGGTTGCGAAGTCGGCGACGTTATGCCGCAGCAGGTCCACGGTTTCTCCCAGATGAAAATCAAGTCCCGAGGCGGCAGGCGCGGAATTCTGCATAGGCAAGCATTAGAAGGAGGAATAATGAGATTCTAGATTGACGTTTACGTAAACGTCAAATAGATTCAACATAGACTGGATAATCCTGCCCTGATTGATGGAGTCCGAACATGCGGGATGAGAACTTGTTTTTGCAAAGATCCGCGGGGTATTCCTTGGCGGTAAAACGACAGGAAGGCAAGGCGCCCTGGATCATATTTCTGGGCGGCTTTCGCTCGGATATGGAAGGCACGAAAGCGCAGTACCTTTCGACTTGGTGCGCACAACGCGGGCAGTCGTTCTTGCGTTTTGACTATTCTGGTCACGGCCAATCAGGCGGAATCTTTGAGCAGGGCAGCATCAGTCAGTGGACACAAGACGCACTTGACGTGATTGATGCGTTCACGCCGGGTTCCTGTATTTTGGTTGGCTCGAGCATGGGAGGGTGGATCATGCTAAGGGTGGCATTGGCCCTCGGGTATCATGTCAAAGGTTTGCTTGGTATTGCAGCAGCCCCAGATTTCACCCGCGATCTGATTGCGACGGAGTTAACCTCAGAGCAGAGAGAGTCACTTAACCGGGACGGCAGGATCATAGTGAGCAGCGAGTATGACCCGGATGGATACGTCCTGACGCAGTCATTCATAGAGAACGGGGAGACCTGCTGTCTCCTTGATGCACCGGTGACTATTCACGCTCCGGTCAGGCTTTTGCAGGGACGCGAGGATAATGAAGTACCGTGGAGGACTGCGCTACGCCTATCTGATTCCCTGGAGTCGACAGATGTCCGGGTGCAACTGCTCAAAGACGGGGATCATCGTCTCTCTAGTCCGGAACAGCTTTCTTTGATTGGAGATACGCTTGCGGAGTTGATTGAGACAGCAAGCCGTGTTTGCCTCTGACAGTATTTTCGGCCAGCTTTTCCTGTGTTGCAATTGAAGTGAGGCGCCGGCCGACGCGGTGACCCCCACCCCTTGGCATGCTAGCATTCGCCGGAAATCGCGGGAGGCAACATGCAGGAACTGGTACAAAGAATTCTCGATGAGGGAGAGCATGTCGGCGGCGGTATCGTCAAAGTGGACAGCTTTCTTAATCATCAGGTTGACCCCGAACTCACTTGGCGCATTGCAAAAGTTATTCATGATAGCTTTCTGGCGGAAGGAGTACGCCGTATCACCCGCGTGCTCACGGCGGAGGTAAGCGGCATTCCCGTCGCTCTGCAGGTCGCCGAACAGTTTGGGGCGCAGATGATCTATGCTCGGAAGAGCCATTCCCGCACCATGACGGGTACCTACTACGTCGCTGAAGCGGTCAGCCGCACCCGCGGGATCTCCTCCGAATTGATGGTGGACCGGCGCTTTCTCAAAGTCCACGACCGGGTTCTGATTGTCGATGACTTTCTGGCCACGGGCGCCACACTGACTGCGCTGGCAAGGTTGGTCAGGGAAAGTGGCGCCAATTTGTGCGGAATTGGGTGCGTGATAGAAAAACCTGAAGAGGGAGGTCGTGAAGTGCTTGCTGCACTTGATGCGCCGATCATCACGCTGGCGAAGATCCGCTTCGACGAGGATGGACTGCATGTCACTACCTGAATCTCGCAGACTGTGAGCCCGCTTTACGTAAGCATTTATGAACTGGTGAAGGCCATCCCGAGCGGGCAGGTGGGGACTTATGGCCAGATCGGTAGGTTGTGCGGCTGTTCACCCCGACAGGTAGGCTATGCGATGGCAGTGTCGCCGACGGATGATATCCCCTGGCAACGGGTCATCAACAGTCGGGGCGAGATCAGTGTCCGTTCAGACGGCTTTAAGGATACCGAGCAGTATCGCAGATTAAAGCGCGAGGGGGTGGTCTTTGACGCGCGCGGTCGGGTGGACCTTGCCACTTTCCAGTGGTCAGGGCCAGATGGAGTGTGGTGGTCGGAGCATCATCTCGAACCGCCTTTATAGTCTTTCCGTAACGCTTGGCATCAGAATAACCGGGTACGGCACTGGTCCCACAACGCGATTGATTTCGCGACGGAAGAAGTCAGGAGAAATACGTTATGCGAAGTCGGCGGAACATTCAGGTCGTCAGCGCCCATGCTGAGGGAGAGGTCGGTGATGTCATTATCGGCGGAGTCAATCCACCCCCAGGAGACACTTTATGGTCGCAGTCCCGGGCATTGGAAAATGACACAGATCTGCGAGACTTCTTACTGAACGAGCCTCGTGGCGGGGTCTTCCGGCATGTCAATCTACTGGTGCCGCCAGTCGATTCGAGGGCAGACGCGGCATTCATCATCATGGAGGCGGTCTTTTTCCCCCCGATGTCCGGGTCAAACGCAATCTGTGTGGCGACCGTACTGCTTGAGACTGGCATCCTACCTATGCAGGAACCGGAAACAGTCATTCATCTGGAAGCACCCGGAGGACTGGTGAAAGCGACGGCAACTTGTCACGATGGTGCGGTTACGAAAGTTAGGATTCAAAATGTGCCATCCTTTGTTGATCGGCTTCAGGTGCCGCTTGAAATCGAAGGCGTGGGTACCGTGAAAGTGGATACCGCGTATGGGGGCGACAGTTTCTGCCTGATTGATGCCGCCTCTCTAGGCTTTGCTGTTACCCCGGATGAAGCGTATGACATTGTTCAGTATGGGCGTCGGGTGACTACCGCGGCTAACGAACAGTTGGGATTCAGCCATCCCGAAAATCCTTCTTGGTCACACATTTCATTCTGCATGCTGACTTGCCCCCCGGTACGCGAGGAGGGCGCCTTACTCGGCCGTCATACGGTCGTCATTCAGCCAGGCAAACTGGACCGATCCCCTTGCGGCACGGGTTGCAGCGCCCGGATGGCAACCTTGCATGCGCATGGGCTATTACAGCCTGGTGAGCGGTTCATTGGAGAATCTATCATTGGTTCGCGGTTTGACTGCCGGATAGAGGATCTCGCTGAGATAGGTAAGGGTCAGCCGGCGGTGGTGCCTTCGTTGGCCGGCCGTGCCTGGATCACGGGTACACACCAGCACATGCTTGATCCGTTTGATCCCTGGCCGGCGGGATACCGATTGTCCGATACCTGGCCGAAGGGTCACTAATAGTCCCAAAGGCTTGCGGCGCCTAAAACGCCAGCGCTGTCGCCATTTAGATTGGGCCGAACTGGTGTTTCTAACACGGGGTTGAACACATACCGAGCGATTCGGTCCGGCCCACTGTCATACAGTTGGCTGATCTTGGAAAGCCCGCCTCCCAGCACAATGACATGCGGGTCCAGAATATTAATTACCCCGGCTAAGGCTTTGCCGAAACGCTCAAGCAAATTGTCGAGCGCCTGTTCGGCGATCGGGTTTTTCGCTTCCGCTTCACAGACCACGGCTTCGGGGGTAACCGCGGTAACGCCACCAAGGCGCCGGTAGTCCGCCAGAAATCCTGGACCAGACAGGTAGGTTTCAATACAGCCTCGCTGTCCGCAATAGCAGGATGGACCGTCAGGGTTGATCGAATTGTGACCCCACTCACCTGCGATATGCTGTAACCCGGTATGCAGACGCTGGCGGATGACCATACCGCCCCCGACACCGGTGCCCATGATTACACCAAATACACTGGACATGCCCCGCCCGGCGCCCGACAGCGCTTCAGCCAGGGCGAAGCAGTTGGCATCGTTCTCGATGCGGACGGGCCGGCCCAGTCGGCTACTAAGATCTTCCTGAAAAGGTTCGCCAATCAGACATTGGGTATTCGAGTTCTTGATTCTGCCTTCGGCAGTCAGTGCCCCGGGCGCCGCGACACCCACAGAGCAATCCTGTCCGGCCTGAGCCTCCAGTTGATAGACCAGTGAGATGATCTGGTCAAGGATTGCCGAATAGCCGGCTTGACCTGGCGTCGGGTACCGTTTGCGACTTACAACACTGCCGCCACTATCCACCAGCACTCCCTCGGTTTTGGTGCCGCCGAGGTCAATACCGATTCGCATGTGGGCGAGGCGGCGGGAACCGCCGGGGGAGGATTGCTTTATGAATCCCGATTGAAAGTAATCTGAGCGTAAGCCGAGTGATTATGAATTGACTCAAAGTTTTCGGCCTCAACGACATAGCGCTCGATGCGGTCATCCTGATTGAGACGACCCGCCACATCGCGCACCATGTCCTCGACAAATTTGGGATTCTCATAAGCCCTTTCAGTGACATATTTTTCATCGGGACGCTTCAAGAGGCCGTACAGTTCGCAACTGGCCTCCTGTTCTACGATATCGATGACTTCCTCGATCCAAATAAACGCTTTGGCCCCGACGCTGACGGTTACGTGGGAGCGTTGGTTATGCGCACCGTAGTCAGAAATCTTCTTTGAGCACGGACACAGGCTGGTGACGGGGACGACAACCCGGACCTCAGTCGATGCAGTATCTTCGGTTACCTCGCCGATGAAGGTCACCTGATAGTCCATAAGGCTCTTGACGCCAGTCACCGGGGCTGCCTTTTCCAGAAAAAACGGGAAGGACATTTCAATGTGACTTGTGCCTGCGTCCAGATGGTCTCGCGTTTCCTGCAGAATCGACCGGAAAGAGCGAACGGAGATTTCCCGTTCGTGTCGACTTAGGATCTCGACAAAGCGGGACATATGTGTCCCTTTGAAGTTGTGAGGCAGTTCAACGTACATGCTGAAGGTTGCTACGGTATTCTGCTCCAGGCCATTACGGTCCTGTATACGTACAGGATGGCGCAGGTCTTTTACACCGACCTTGTCTATCGTAATGTTTCTCGTATCAGGGCTACCCTGAACATCAGCGATTTCAGCGCTGGTAGGCGCTGCGTCGTTGGCTTCTAACATGGTGGCGTTCGTGATCAAAATAGGTCGATAACACAATTTTATCGCAGATCATGCGCTGGAGCGTGAAGTCACCGACTGCAGAGGAAGTCGATGCTTAACCGCCTTGCAGATACCCACCGCGTCAAGCCCGCACTCGGCCAGGACTGCCGCAGGATCACCCTGGTCTACGTGTTGATCAGGCAATCCCAGGGCTACTATTGGGGTTTCGCAGTCCGCTTCTGAGAGGGTCTGAGAGACACCGGCCCCCGCGCCTCCTAGAATCGTATTCTCTTCGATTGTCACCAGCAATTCATGCGACTCCGCGATGCTCAGAATTAGATCGACGTCCAGAGGTTTCACGCTCCGCATATTGACGACAGTAGCGTTCAGAGTCTCGGCCGCTTCAAGCGCGGCGCTAAGCATTGTGCCGAAAGCAAGTAGGGCAACCCTTTTCCCCTCCCGGCGGATTTCGGCTTTCCCGATAGGAATCCGGCGCATGCCGACTGACTCGATTGCTCCTGGCCCGGATCCTCGCGGGTATCTGACAGCTGCAGGACCTTCATGCAGGAAAGCGCTGTAAAGCATATTCCGGCATTCCGCCTCATCTGATGGCGCAAAAATGACCATTCCGGGAACGCATCGTAGGAAGCTGAGATCGAACGCCCCCTGATGGGTTGGGCCATCCGCGCCCACTATTCCAGCCCGGTCAATAGCGAAGGTCACATCTAGGTGCTGCACGCTGATGTCATGAATTAATTGGTCATAGGCCCGCTGCAAGAAGGTCGAATAGATAGCCACCACGGGCTTGAGACCATCGCACGCGGTACCGGCGGCAAAGGTCAGCGCATGCTGTTCAGCAATACCGACATCAAAGTATCGGTTCGGGTGCTGTTTCGAAAACCGTACCAGTCCCGACCCCTCCCGCATCGCAGGGGTGATGCCGATCAAACGATCATCGGCTTCCGCCATATCACACAGCCAGTCACCGAATACTTGGGTATAGGTTCGTTTGCCGGATTTTTTCTCCACCTTTCCGGTGCTTGGGTCAAAGGGTCCGACTCCATGGAAGGCGATCGGTTGGCCTTCGGCCGGTTCAAAACCTTTTCCCTTCTGAGTAGCAATATGCAGAAACCGAGGCCCGCTCATCGCCTTCATGTTCTGTAGCGTTGCCACGAGTGTATGAAGATCGTGCCCATCAATCGGGCCGATGTAATTGAAGCCGAGTTCCTCAAACAGCGTGCTCGGCATGACCATTCCCTTAAGATGCTCTTCCCATCGTCGAGCAAAGGCCTGCACGGGCGGAGCCGTACCGAGCACCGTTTTGCTTCCTTCCCGAACACTGGTGTACGCCCTGCCGGAAAGGATGCGGGCAAGATAGTTCGACATGGCCCCAACATTTCGAGATATCGACATCTCGTTATCATTCAGAATGACAAGCAGGTCCGCATCCATGGCACCCGCGTTATAGAGCGCCTCCATTGCCTGGCCGGCTGTCAACGCGCCATCGCCAATTATGGCAACCACCTCGCGGCTTTGTTGATGGTGCCTGGCGGCGACCGCCATTCCCAATGCTGCGCTGATGGAGGTGCTCGAATGACCAGCTCCGAAACTGTCGTATTTGCTTTCGGCCCTTTTCAAGAAACCCGAAAGCCCTCCGGCTTTGCGGATGGTCCGCATCGCGTCCCGCCGACCGGTGAGAATCTTGTGCGGATAGGCCTGGTGGCCAATATCCCAGACCAGGCGGTCACGG
>DPVA01000011.1:10751-11745 GCA_003529705.1 Gammaproteobacteria bacterium
GGATAGGCCTGATGACCGATATCCCAGACCAGGCGGTCACGGGGTGTGTCAAAGACATAATGCAGGGCCACGGTCAGTTCCAGGGCGCCCAACCCCGGAGCAAGATGTCCACCGGTTTCTGAAGTGACATCGATCAGGAATCTGCGCAGTTCGTGGGCCAACGGCTGAAGGTCCTGTTCAGCGAGTTGACGCAGATCCGCTGGCGAGCCGATTGTATCCAGCAATGGAAAATCAGACGAGTTAGTCATACGATGAAAATACAGGCGGCTGGGTTAGCAAGAACGCCGGCCCCTGATGATAATGCCTTTATGGTGTCCAAGCGCTAACGGGACCGTGCTAGCGTAAAATGCGCAAGGGCGATAAGCAGTGTAGCGTCAAGTTCAAAGCCGTCAAGCGCGCTGATTGCCTGATCTATCAGATATTGTGCGTACTGTCGTGCTGGCGCTTCACCCAGAACGCTGAGAAAAGTGGGTTGACCCCTCTCCTGGTCGGCGCCGGCAGGTTTGCCTAGCGTCTCTGTATCGGCGGTGCCGTCCAGGACATCATCGATGACCTGAAAGGCCAAACCCAGTGGCCGGGCATAATTCCTAAGTCGCCCAAGGATCTCAGATTCATCAGTGGCGCAAAGGCCACCCATTAGCACAGAAGCCTCAATGAGGGCGCCCGTCTTCCTCTCATGCATCGCGGCTAGCGTTTCGAGCGTCGGGTTCTGCGACGTCAGGTTGAGATCTAGGACCTGACCGCCAGCGAGTCCCAGGGAACCCGACGCCTTTGAAAGTGCGAACACCATTTTAAGACGCGACGCAGGTGACCGCCCGACCCAATCAGGATCGCTTAACACCTCAAAGGCCAGGGTTTGCAGCGCATCACCCGCAAGAATAGCGGTCGCTTCATCGAAGGCTTTGTGGCAAGAGGGTTTCCCCCGGCGAAGATCATCATCATCCATTGCAGGAAGATCATCGTGCACCAACGAGAAGGCGTGAATGAGCTCTAC
>DPVA01000011.1:11965-12460 GCA_003529705.1 Gammaproteobacteria bacterium
AGCGGTCGCTTCATCGAAGGCTTTATGGCAGGATGGTTTTCCGCGACGCAGATCGTCGTCATCCATCGCCGGTAGATCATCATGCACCAGCGAGAAGGCATGAACCAGTTCCACGGCACAGGCCGGTCTGTCCAGAGTTTCTTCGATCGCAGAAAGGGCGTGTCCTGCCGCATAAACCAGCGCGGCACGGTATCGTTTACCGGCCCCAATGCTGGCATAGCGCATCGCTTCATGAAGAAGGGCAGGGGCGGTAGGCGAAGACGGTATCAGTTGCGCAAGGCACTGATCAATGCGCTGGCGCCATCGTGGCCAGTATGGATCAAGGTTGTGGGAATAGGTCACGAGTCCTCGTTTTCAAGGGGCGTGTCCTCTGCGTCACCGGCTTTTTCTAGGAGCTCCTGTACACGGAGTTCGGCCTTGCGCAGACTATCCCTACACTGACGGGTGAGTTCCATTCCCCGTTCAAAATCTTTGAGGGAAGTCTCTAGAGGCTGG
>DPVA01000048.1:0-1465 GCA_003529705.1 Gammaproteobacteria bacterium
TATGACCCGAAAGGGTGATGATGGCTGATGAAAATGCGGTTTGTCTTGTTGGCTGTGGCGGCCATGTCGTTACTCGGTTGTGGCAAGAGCGCCGTTCACTTCACGCAAGAGGGCGGCCCGGTCGCGCAGACTCCCAAAGTCGAGCAGACTGCTATGTTACGCAAGGTTTGGCGTCGCGATCTTGGAAGTGGGTACCGTAACAGCAATTTCCTGCTGACCCCTTCGATCCGGGACGGTCGAGTCTACGCGGCGGAACCGCGCGGGCTTATTTTTGCGCTGGACGCGAAGACCGGAAAGATTATCTGGAAACATGATCTGGACCAGCCTTTGGCTGCTGGTGTGGGGGTTGGCCAGTCTCAGACTGTGGTTGCAACCCGCGAGGGTGAGGTGGTTGCCTTGGATACTGAAGGAGGGAAGATCCAGTGGCGGCATAAGATGGGAACAGAGGTGCTCGCCCGACCCGTGCTGACCAATTCACGGATTCTGCTCCGATCGGGCGATGGCCAGGTCATTGGCTTGGACCGTAAGTCGGGCGATATCCTATGGCGGGTCCGTCGTTCGGTTCCTACGCTTACCGTCCGGGGTTTGTCAGCGCCTTTGGTGGTCGAAGATGTTGCGCTGATTGGTTTCGCTAGCGGCAGGTTGTCGGCAATCGATGTCAACTCCGGCGCTGAGTTATGGAATACGCGAATTTTCCGTGCACGCGGGAGTAATGAAGTCAGTAGATTGGTCGACATCGATTCCGATCCGTATCAAATAGGCGAGCGGCTTGTGATCGCCGGATTTCAAGCCCGAGTCAGTGCTCTCTCGTTAACGACCCGGCGTATTGATTGGGACTCTGATCGTTCGACCCTGCGTCCGCTGGGTTCTGTCGGTGACACGCTTTTGATTACAGCCGATGATGGGGCGGTAATCGGTCTGGATATCCATTCGGGGGCACAGCTATGGCAAATCAACACGCTGCGTGGAAGGGGGGTGAGTGGACCCCATGGGCTGCATGCATCCGGCCTCGCCGTCGTCGGTGATTATAAGGGCCTCCTTTACCTGATTGATGTCAAGTCGGGCGTGCTCGTGGGCCGGAAAAAAGGCTCAGGGGGCGCCGTATTGGGGATTTTTAGCGACCAGGCTTCAGACCAATTCATTACGCTCTCAGAAAACGGTGCCCTGACGGCCTGGTCCTTAGCAGACTGATCTTCTCTGGCCGGAACCGGTACGGGGGTTGCGCGAATTATGATTCCTGTCGTTGCGCTTGTTGGCCGTCCAAACGTCGGTAAGTCCACGTTATTTAATCGTCTGACCCGCTCGCGTGAGGCGCTGGTGGATGACCAACCCGGTGTTACTCGGGATCGACTTTATGGAGAGGGCTTTCATTGTGGTCGGCGGTTCCTTTTGGTCGACACCGGTGGTCTGTCGAGTGAAATTGATGTGCTCAGTGTGGCGGTGCGTGAACAGGTGGCACAGGCAT
>DPVA01000048.1:1768-2584 GCA_003529705.1 Gammaproteobacteria bacterium
GCGTGAACAGGTGGCACAGGCATTGGCAGAGGCCGACGTTGTAGTGTTTTTGCTCGACGCTCGTGAGGGATTATCGGGGGCTGACGCCGACATCGCCGCTGATCTTCGTAAGGGTGAAACGCCTGTTGTTACTGCGGTGAACAAGGCGGAGGGTCTTGACCGGGACGTTACCGCGAGTGAGTTTTTCGAACTGTCTCTTGGTGTTCCGCAGGTTCTCTCTGCAAAAACCGGGCAGGGGGTACCCGATTTTCTGGAGACTGTTACCGATGCCCTGCCAGAAGGTCAGTCTGAGGCCAATCCCGCAGCAAGGAATCGAGTCGCAGTGGTGGGTAGACCAAACGTCGGTAAATCGACTCTGGTTAACTGTCTCGCCGGCGAGCCACGGATGATTGTTGCCGATCTTCCAGGCACTACCCGTGACAGTGTCGCCGTTCCAATTGAACGCCAAGGTCAGACGCTCATCTTGTTGGATACCGCGGGTGTCCGTAGGAAGTCGCGGGTGCGGGAAGCACTTGAAAAATTCTCTGTCATTAAAACCTTGCAGGCCCTCGCCTCATCTCAGGCTGCTGTTCTGGTACTTGATGCCAGAGATGGTGTCAGTGACCAGGATGCGACTATCGCTGGATTGATTGTTGAATCCGGCCGATCGGTGGTGGTTGCCGTCAATAAATGGGATGGACTTGAGAGGAGGGATCGTAACGCCATCCGGCGCGAACTCTCTCGCAAACTCGAATTCCTGCCGGAACATGAGTGCGTGTTTATATCGGCTTTGCATGGCTCGGGAGTCGGGGAACTGACCAGAGCGATCCGGGACGT
>DPVA01000033.1:0-4131 GCA_003529705.1 Gammaproteobacteria bacterium
TCCATGCTGGCAACGTTCATTGCGGACCAGGCGATAAATCCCGAGGCAAGAAAGGTGAAGTAGGGCATCCCGTCGAGTTCTCCGACGAATCTGCCAAGGCCATAGCCAATACCCAAGAGATAGAGAAACGGTTCGCCAAAATGCAATAACAGACTTGCAGTCATTAACCTGCGCCAGACAAGTGCGTTTCTTCTCCAGACCGCGAGGCATTCCAGACGAACGCGGGGAGGAGCGAGGGGATTCATCCGCGCAATGCTCGGCCGGTAAGCCGCAAGAAGACGTCTTCAAGGCTTGCGCGACGGTGCAGACAGACCATATCCACAAGGTTCTGGGAAAAATCGACCAGAGCCTTAGTGTCATTGGCATACAAATAGAGGCTCTCACCAGCCCCCTCAGTCCGCCAACTGTCGGGCAGGGTGTCGATTCGGATCTCGTTTACGTTGCCACGAATCTCAAGAACATCAGTTTCGCAGTACTGGTCAATAAGTTCCGTCGGGCTCCCCTGAGCCTGAAGGCTGCCTTCATCTATGACAATCAGTTCGTCACATAAGCGCTCTGCTTCTTCCATGTAATGTGTGGTTAACAGGATTGTCTTTCCGGTGCGCTTCATCTGATGAATCAGTGACCAGATCATGTGCCGAGCCTGTGGATCCAGGCCGGTTGTCGGTTCGTCTAGCACCAGCAGTTGCGGATCATTCACCAGCGCCCGGGCGAGGGTGAGACGGCGTTTCATACCGCCGGACAGAGTGTTGATGCGGTCATTGGCACGTGGCAGCAGACCCACCATTTCGAGTAGCCCTGGAATCCGCCCATTCAGGACTTTTGGGTCGAGTCGAAAATAACTGCCGTACATCGACAGGTTCTCTCTCACGGTGAAGTCTGGGTCAAGATTATCTGCCTGAGGCACGATGCCGGTACGCTGACGGATCTCCCGGCGACCACGGTTGATATCTTGCCCAAAGACGTCAAGAATGCCGCCAGAGCGGGGTGACTGTCCAAGCAGCATACGTAGGGTCGTGGTTTTGCCCGCACCGTTGGGGCCCAGCAGTCCAAAGCAGGTCCTGGGAGGAATATCAAAGCTCAGGCCGGAAACCGCTGTTTTGCTGTCAAACCGCTTGCAAAGATCCCGACAGTGGACCAGTACGGTTGCGTCGATCTGACCGGGCATGACAGAAGTCACGGCGGATTCAATCTGGAAACTGGGTGTCACACCATTGAGGCAAGTCTGCAATGGAATTCAGCGCGCCATCGCAGCCTGCAGGTACTGGATCATTTGCACTGTTTCCAGTTCGGACCAGCAGGCTACGCAGTCCCGCACTAATGGCGCCGCTGATATCTGAGGCGATACTGTCTCCGATCATAACGGTATCCTCCCGGACAAAGCCTGTTCGTGCGAGCGCGGCATCAAAAAACGCTCGCTGCGGCTTGCCGATGATCGTCGCGGGTTTTTGGATTACCGACTCCATTGCCGCAACGATCGGACCGAGGCCAATCCGGATCACGTTTCCATCTGGCCAGGTGGCATCACGGTGCAAGGCGACTACCTGTGCACCCTGTTCCACCAGTCGTCGGGCGATATCAATTTCGCCAAAATCAGCCCAAAAGCACTGGCCGATGACCACCGCATCTGCCGTTTCCTCTCGTCGAGATACGATGTGACCCCGCTCTTCAAGAAGGTGCCCAAGGCTTTCGTCGCCGATAAGAAAGCATCGCGCGTTGCCATATTTCTGGCTGAGATATTCCGCCGCGGCAACCGATACCGGAAGGATTTCGCCCGGCCCTACCTGATAACCAAATTTGGACAACTTCTCACCAATCTGGATTGGAGACATCCGGGAGGTATTGGTTACCAAGAGGAAAGGAAAATTCCGTTGTCGAAGGTATGACAATACGCTTGGCCCCTGCTGGACCGGGGCACGGCCTCCGTAGAGTACGCCGTCAATGTCGATAAAAAAGGAAGGTCTGGGCAAGGGTTTGGACCAGCGAGAGATAACGACGCGATAGTCTAACGTTCAGCGTGAAGTCAGGATACCCTGATCCGGTATGATCCATTTGTATTTTATAAACCCGGCTTGCATGCATTACCAAGGACGTATTTCGCTATGGATAATCAGACTGACGATCTCAAGTCCCAGTTTCTAGCCTGGCAGTGCCTCGTTCGGCAGCGCGCGATGCGGGTAGGGGATGGCAGACCGACACCCGGAATGTGCCCACACCTGTCGCTTGCCGATGGTGGAAGCTATTCCGGTCAGGTTACGGTTCTCATTATTCGGACGGATGCCGCGGAGGACGTGTCGCAGTTCAGGCACATGGTGCAAAAGACCCACGATCCGGCCGACCGCTACAAGGCAGCAATCAAATATTTGTCGGCCACCTATTATCAAAAATCCCAAGAGTTTTCAGATGAGATGACAGGATTGTTCAGCGCCCAGGGCTTGCTGGCTAGGGCGCTCAGCGCGCGAGGGTCTTGCATTCTTGATTTCAGCCAGTTTGGGTCGCGGTACCGACTGCCGTGTTCGGTTCGTGAGCTAAACGAAGAGACCGACGCTTTTGAAGCCACATACTGGCATAACCGGCTATTCAATTCCCGGATGCCCGCTGATATAAAGATTCTTGGTTTTTCGCCCGACTGGCGTGGGGCCGTGTTTGAAGAGATTCGAAGCGGGGTTTAATTCGAGCGTGTGCGGACGGCACCAACAAGGTCGCCTCGGGCTTTGTCTAGGTGGTCGTAAATGGTATCCAAGGCGGCATCCAGATCGCGCTTGGCAATCATGTTGTAAAGATGACGATGGTGTGCGTTGTATTGACCAATACGTTCCGGCACCAGAATGGATTCCTTCATTGCTGTCCACTGGCCGTGGCTGCGGGTTTCGTTGACCAGTTGGTATAACCACACCATAAGACGGTTTCGTGTGCACTCCGCCATGGCCAAGTGAAACTCGGCATCTGCACGGGAAAAACTCTCAGGATCATCGGAAGCGCCTTCTACCTTTAACAGCGCTTTCCGCATTCTCTCGATATCCATCGCTGTGGCATTGGCAACCGCAAGCCGGACAATTTGAGGTTCTATTCCCAGGCGGACTTCAATCAACTCGAGCGGACTGGTGACGTCGGCGATCTCCGTATGCTCGGAAAACTGCCGATACGTGACGAAGGTCCCACTGCCGATCTGCCGATCAACCATGCCGAGTTCCTGAAGTCGACGCAGTGCTTCACGGATGGTTCCCCGAGACGTCTGAAATACCTCAGCCAATTCCCGCTCTGCCGGGAGTCGCTCATTAAGGCCGTAGGCCCCATCCATAATTGCTCGACGCAGTTTCGCCGCGATACCCGACGATCCGCCTACCGATACTGCCTCGGGTAGGGATGGGAGAGCGTCTTCATGAGAGCCTATTTCCTGATATTGCTGACGCATCCAGTTTCTCTCATTAACAATTTTCAGAGACAATAGTGTAAACCATATTTAGTCCAAAAAATCTAAAGGTATTACTTCGGCCGGGAAAGTGACAGGAGCAACCTAGGTAATCATTACGATCGCCCAAAATATTTTGTTAAGAACTTGGGCAATTAAAGCGATTCTCTGACAGGCAGGCAAGGAATAATCATAGGTTTTAAATTGGTAGGTTCTCGGCTGCAGACCTACGGGCAAACTAGGAGGCAGAAAAAATCGGGCCAATTTTGCACGGGAAGGCATGAAGTTGGTGCCGGATTAGGAGGAGATTGTTTCAGATGGCTTTTCCCACGAACGCGAAGTACATCATTGTTGGTGCAGGCATCCACGGGTTGAGTACGGCTTATCATCTAGCCCTCGAACTAAAAAGAAAAGGTTTGGGTGATGGTTCAGATATTCTAATCATTGACAAAACATCTATTGCCGCAGGCGCGTCAGGGATTGCCTGCGGAGTTGTCCGCAACAACTATTATCAGCCAGCAATGCGTGAACTGATGGCTCACAGCGTCAAGGTGTGGGAGAGTGATCCCGAAACCTACAGTTACCATCCAGTGGGCTATATGCAGATCAGCCCTGAGGTAATGCACTCCGATGTAGCGAGCATCTACGAACAGCAGAAGTCGATCGGCTATCCCTCCGAGTTTGTGGAAGGTAGCAAGGATTCAATGGCTTATATGCAA
>DPVA01000033.1:4330-4484 GCA_003529705.1 Gammaproteobacteria bacterium
CTATATGCAGATCAGCCCTGAGGTGATGCGGGAAGATGTTTCATCTATTGCGCAACAACAAAAAGATATCGGCTACGAGTCGGTTTTCATTGAAGGTGCGAAGGAGTCTCACGACTACATGCGGGGACTCTTTGATGATTGGCAGGCACAGGGC
>DPVA01000033.1:4833-5087 GCA_003529705.1 Gammaproteobacteria bacterium
ACCGGCTACTCAAATAATACTCGGGCGATGTACGGTCTGGCAGGTAAAGCAGAAGGGGAAGGAGTCCGGATCCTGACTGGAGCTACGGTAAAGGAGTTCGCGCGCGGCAACGGCAGTCCCGCAATCACTGCTGTAGTTACCGATCGGGGTACGGTGGAATGCGACTACCTCGTGATTGCAGCAGGGCCATGGGTGAAAAGTCTTTGGGAAATGCTTGAGTTACCGCGCGCGGTGAGCATCAAAGGACTGGATGG
>DPVA01000115.1 GCA_003529705.1 Gammaproteobacteria bacterium
CATTGACCGGTGCCCGCGCCACTCTGCTCTGCTCTGGCCAGGTTCAGACGCAAACCGCCATCGCCGGCGGCAGCTATCTTTCGACCAGCACTCCACAACTCCATTTTGGACTGGGATCCTGTACCCAAGTCGAGCACCTGAAAATACACTGGCTCGACGGAACCCAAACCGAGTTCCGCGACCTGAGAGTCAACCAAACCATTTCCATCAAACGTTGACCCAATCACCAATCCAATGTTTTCTGCAGATAAGCAGCCACCTCGCGGTGCGCCCGGTCGTTGGGATGAAAATCGGTAGGATGCACCCAGTACTGACGCTCGTCTTTACCGGCAAATAGATCGAGAAGGTCGATATATTCGATTCCGTTTTCGCGAGAAAAATTCGCCAATTTTTGGTGGGCATTACGCAGTGGATAGTCTTCGAGTTGATGAAAAAGCGGAAAGACAACCAGTGCGAATTCGATTCTTTTTTCCGTACTGAATGCCTTCATCTCAGCCAATATTCGCGCCGTCTGCCGCCAACCCGGATTGTCCTCGTATAGCTGCTGGTACCACGCCACCGTCCGTTCGGCTATCTGCTCGCGCGCGCGGCGCCCCCCCAACCAGCGCAGGGTAGCACTACGCCACAACAAAGAGCGCTGCGTCGCCTCAAACCGATTGTGGCGAAAATGCATCAGGTCGTAAATCGAATCCTCGAGCATCCGCGTCTGGGCATCCCTGACAGGATCGTTCAGGGTAAAGGAATACACCACTCGTTGCGGTACACCAAAGCGCTTGACCGCTTCGCGCTGAACCCGGGCGATGCGCTGGATATTCATCCCCGGCACACAGCTATTATAGAGGATGTGATCCTGTCCCTGAGCTACGAGTTTTTCCTCAATGAGGTCCGAAAACCGATCCCGACGGCGGGGCCCCTGGCCGAAACAAAACGAGTCTCCCACGATTAAGGTGAACGGTATTTCCCTCGCCAACTCCAGCATCAATTCGGACTCGGACCGCTCGCGAAACTGCAATTCATTAAGACGCACTTCGACGGCATTGTAGACCGCGCGAGGATCCAGTTCCTCAAGACGAGGATCGTCATTGATATTGGCCGCATAGCGCAAAGTGCCCAGCGGATGATCTAGACGCAAATCCCAATCCGCCGTCCCGTTGAACTTGTCGTCATAGCACCACAACTCCACTTCGGAATCGTCGGTGTGATAGATCACTCCTGGGTAGTTTTCCGCATCTGTTGTCAACCAGATTGCAACCCATTCCACCGCGAGTAAGATGCTCACCGTGCTCAGGAGCAAAAGAGTTAGCTTACCTGTCAGCCCCTTCAAAATATCATTCAATCCGATCATCGCGTATTCGTCCTATATTCCCTGGATGAGGTATTAGCGATACAAGCAAAACTAGATCTCTATTGGCCCAGAGCCAAGCCCTTGCTTATCATATCCTCTTCTTCGGGACTCAGACCGAAACCTTGACCTGACAATGGACACACGCGACAAACTGCTCTACGCTTTACTCCTGCTTCTGGCCGGAACCCTGCTCTGCTACGGCTGGAAGGTGTTCTGGTTCCTCACCGACGATGCCTATATAGCCTTTCGCTATATCAGCAACTGGGATTTAGGCTATGGTCCAGTGTGGAACCCCCCACCCTTTCGTCCGGTCGAGGGATATACCAACTTCCTCTGGATCTCGCTGCTCTACGCGGCCTGGCAACTCTCTGGGATCGCACCGCCCCAGTTAGCCAACTACCTATCTCTGGTCTTCGCTCTCGGTGCAGTCTATATCGCCTCGCGAATTTTGCTGCAACTACCCTGGACCTCGGTACTCTTTCGCCATCGCATGGCCTTGCTCGGCCTGTTCCTCCTTGGAGTGACCAGCAACCGTACTTTTCTGGCCTGGAGCAGTTCCGGTCTGGAAACAGCGATGCTCTCTTGTTTTATCCTGGCCTGGACCTATGACGGGATCTGTCTCACCCCCAGCCAGCGACGATGGCCCTTGGCTATTTCGACCTCGGCCACCCTGATCTATCTGACCCGTCCCGACGGCCTGCTTTTTATTGCCGCTACACTCATCGCGCTCTTTTTAGCTTGGCGCGCAGGCCACTTTCCCATCCAGCATCTCATCCAGGCCCTACCCCTGCTCGCAGCCCCGATACATCTCGTCTGGCGTAAAAGTTTCTACGGAGAATGGCTGCCCAACACCTATTACGCCAAAGCCGTCGCAATCTGGCCGGAAAGCGGCATCCGCTATGCACTCTCCTTTGCTCTTGAATACGCTCTGTGGACCTGGGGCGCCCTAGCCATCTATGTACTTTGGGCCAAAAGAGACACGCTATGGCGATTTTTTACAGTGCCCTATAGCCCGGCCAAATTGATACCCCCACTGACCACACTCACGCTTCTCGGGCACGCTACTTACTATACTTTTGTCTTCGGCGGCGACCACTTCGAGTACCGAATCTATGTCCATCTGGTACCTTTAGTCTATCTCAGTTTCATCTGGTTGCTCAATGTTTTGGAATCCAAACCCAAGCAAGCTCTGACACTCCTTACCCTATCGATCCTCCTCTCCTGGCCCATACCTTG
>DPVA01000094.1 GCA_003529705.1 Gammaproteobacteria bacterium
GTGCGGAGCTGACCGCGCGCACCGAACACCATCACCGGATCCGCCTGCCCTTCTTTTCTGATCTTACGGTTCAGAGTGCACTGCTTGAGGTGGCGACTGGGCTTGGGGGTCTCGCGGTTATCGTGACAGGCGCGGTGCTGGTCAACGCGGGGTTGCTGGAAAGTGCGATGCTGCCGTTGTTGACGCTCCTGGCAATGGCTGCCTTTTTGCCGATTTCGGAGATTTCGCAGGTCAGCCGCCAGCTTGCGGATACGTTGGGCTCGACACGCCGCCTTTATGCCGTGGAGCATGAGCCCGTGCCCGTGAATGACGGGCCGGGAGTGGCCATCGATCCTCATGGTGGTGGTATGCCGATCGAACTCAACGCCGTTGATTTCAAGTACGATACCGGCAACCGCCCGGCGCTCGATGCCGCGTCCTTTCATGCAGATGCGGGAAAAACCATTGCACTCGTTGGGCCATCTGGTGCCGGTAAGACGACGATTGCACACCTGCTGATGCGTTTTTGGGATCCTCAGCAAGGTACAATTTCTCTCGGCGGGCACAATCTTCGCGATTATGGGCTGGATGATCTGCGTAGGCAGATCGCGCTGGTTGCACAGGACACGTTCTTGTTCAATGACACGCTGCGCGCCAATATTCTTATCGCCCGGCCCGAGGCGAGTAAAGCAGAGCTTGCTGCGACGCTGGAGCGGGCATCGCTGAGTGACCTCGTGGCAGGACTTCCTGAGGGACTCGAGACTATGGTCGGCGAACGGGGTATGCGGCTTTCCGGGGGCCAGAGGCAGCGCGTCGCGATCGCCCGGGCGTTTCTCAAAGATGCCCCGATCCTGATTCTCGATGAAGCAACATCTCACCTCGATGCGGTCAACGAACGAACGGTCCGCGAGGCGCTCGAAGAACTCATGTCTGACCGCACGACGCTGGTGATTGCACACCGGCTGTCTACGGTGCGCGGTGCCGACAAGATCGTCGCGCTCGATCAGGGTCAGGTGATCGAGAGCGGCACCCATGACGACCTGCTGGCCCGTGGTGGTCTGTATGCACAGCTGGTGGCGCATCAGTTGGCAGGCGCTGCCGGGCGGCGGGGCGAATGATGTTTTTTACTCAACGCAGCTGCGCGCGACGTTGCTCGAGGGCCTTGTTAAAGTAACGCTCTGGCAATCGAGAGAGAAGCGATGAGGCCTAATCCCGACGCCGTACGCGATCGCACACTGCCGATTTATCTTAATGGCGATCGGCTCGAGTTGGCTTCAGACCCGTCAAGTGATCACTGGTGAATCAGGTGCCTGACTCAAAAAAGGAAACACTCGTTGAGTCGGCTTATCAATGGATACGTGAGGCGATCCTGGATGGGAACATACAGCCTGGAGCAAAGTTGATCGAGCGGGAACTCACCCAGGAAACCGGCGTAAGCCGGTCAGCGCTAAGAGAGGCACTAGCAAGTCTTGATGAAAAGGGTCTAGTTCAGCGTGAGCCCTATCGTGGTTACCGCGTTACTAATTTAACCAAGAAACAGGTACAGGATCTTTATGAACTTCGCGAGGTAGTCGAGAGTCAGGCGGCTGAGCTTTTCGCTCTGAGAGCAACTGATGGCGATCTTAAGGACTTATTGGAAGCGTTCAGTTATCTGAAGGACAACATATTTCATCGGGATATGGCTGTCGTTCGAAGAGCGAAAGTTAATTACTATAGCGTTATCTATGCGGGTTGTAAGAATGTTGAGCTTGAGAACGCATTGTCAAACTTGATCGAGAGAATCTTCTATCTTCGGGGACGATCTCTGCTCACAGAGAGCCGTCGCAAGAAATCTCTTGCAGAGTTTAAGGCACTAACAGACGCACTGATTCGACGGGATAGGGAAGGAGTGAGAGAGATCACCCATCAACACCTAAAGGCGGCAAAAGAGGCGATCCTGTCAACGTCATTTACGGAGGAGCTGTCTGACTGATCACTTGCGGGTATTCAGATGGTGTCGCATAAGGCATCCGAGAGATCCCAGAAGCCGGGTGACCGGGATACCCAGTTAGATTAGAAAGTTCGTGGCCCATAGTTAACGGTAATGCAGTAGGAAAAAGTGATACTACAAGTCGAGGAGTTACACCATGTCTGATTATGGAATTAGCGGTGATAATCGGCGGATCTACTATGGTGTTGCTATTGGAATTCTGATGGTGCGGACCTATTTCACCCGATACCCTGGGGACATTGGGAACGCAGCTACTTGGGAATTCCCCGTGACTTACAAGATCGTAGATGATGCGGTACCGTCGAAAATGACAGATCTGCATAACGTAAGCCTGCTGGACCCATTTAAAGTTGCGGCGAAAGAGCTGGTTGCCGAGGGTGTGAGTGGAATTACGACTACCTGTGGCTTCCTCTCGATATACCAAAACGAACTCGCGGACCATTGTGGCGTCCCCGTTGCGTCCTCAAGCCTGCTGCAAGTTCCATTTGCCCAGACGATCATCGGCAGAAAGAAACGCGTTGGTGTTATGACCTACAACGGTACCATTCTTCAAGGTCCTTATCTTGAGGCAGTAAATGTACCCCAAGATACGCCGGTCAAAGGTATGCCACAGAAATCGGAATTTGTACGGTGGATCAACGATGGCGATGTGTCGATCTCATTCGACACCTTACGCGAGGAGGTTCTTGTTGCAGCGCGTGAGTTTCAGGCTGAGTATCCTGATCTCGGCGCCATCGTATTGGAGTGTACTAATTTGGCTCCGTTCTCAGCCGATATTTCAAGGGAATTAGGTTTGCCGATCTTTGACTGCGTAACGTTGGTTAATTGGCTTCACGCGGGTTTGAGGCCTCAACGCCGCGAGCCAGGAGTGTGAGTCGACTCGCTTCGCGATGAGGTTACCAGTCAGTTGCAGAGCGTTTCTCGAAGACCGTTGGGGCAGGGTCGGTAGATTCGCTTTTCACGAG
>DPVA01000159.1 GCA_003529705.1 Gammaproteobacteria bacterium
AGACTATCGGGGAATAGGGCTGCCGCTGTTACCCATTGTCGGCGCCGAGGTTCAGAATTACACCGGGGCGCCTGACACCCAGTTGAGTTCAATATCCCCGGTCGTTCAGATATGTTAATTCGATTCCAGCATCCGCCGCAACGCGGGATAGTCGATTTTCGCATTATGACGCGCATCGACTGGGAGTAACCCTACAGAACGAATATGGTCCAGCTTGGCCCAGTGAAGATATTGCTTCAAGTTTTCGATGAGTAAGCCTGTATCAACCGTACGTTGGGCTTCGATAATCAGAATCCGTTCTCCCCTGGCGCTGATCAGGGCTGCTCGCCGGACACCGTCAAGTGCCATTGCTGCGCATTCGACAGCGAAAGGCCAGACAATTCCTTTTGTATCATCGATTCTGGCGATGCAACGTCCAAGCAACCAGATTCTCCCTGACTGATCCTGATATCCCGCATCGCCGGTACGATGCCAGATCTGCTTGTCTACACGGAACTTGGTCTCGTCGTCGCCGTGGCCATGAAGATAACCAGGCAATACATGTGGCCCGGAAACGACAATCTCGCCCGCCTGGTATGGCCCCACCTGCATTGCCTGAAAAGCCTCCTGCTGAAGTGGTGGAATCGACTCACCCCAGCTAGCCGTAATGATCCGGAGGTCGATTTCCGGTACCGGATATCCGCCCAGTAATCCTTTGCCTTCGGCCATCATCGCGTGATCTGTACTCGAGCAGTCGGATGCAGAGAGATGGGCGATGGGTTCGGCTTCGGTGGAGCCATAGACCGCCTCAACCATGGCATCCGGCGCGGCCCCCTGAAGTGCATTAAGGAGTCGAGGAAAAACCGGTGCACCTCCTGTCAGGATTTTCCTGAGATGAGCCAGGGAGCCATCATCTCCTTGAAGCAGGCAATCAAAGAAGGCAGGAGAGGCTGCGCACCGGTTAACCCGGCACTCGCGGATCTGCCGTAACACTGGAACGGGATTAACTGTGCCGGGTCGCCGCATATCCGCATCAGGAATCACGCTCGTGACGCCGCTGGCGAGATTGGCGAGACTGAAAATAGGAAGGGTCGTCAGGTCGATCTCACCGGGAACAAGTTTGATATTTTTCTCGAGGACCCGGTACTGCGCCAGCAGGAAGCCGTGGGTTCTTACTGCCGCCTTGGGGTGCCCAGTGCTGCCACTGGTAAATGTAATCAGCGCCGGTGTATCGGACTTTACCGCATGGATCTTCTTTCTGGCAGCAAAACGCGAGAGCATTTTCCATCGGTGGGTCCAGGGAACCGGGTAGCCAATGCTATATCTTATGGGAATTCGTCTAAGCGATCGGGTCGTGAGAGTAAGGAGATGTGCTTTATCGATAGCGATCAGCGCTTTTGGTGGTAGCAGTTGACAGCAGGCGGCAATGTGTTGCCGACCTGCTGATGGCTCGAGGAACATAGCCACTGCGCCCAGTCGAAAAAGCGCGGTAATTGCCGTGAGCAGTTCGGCAGACAGGGGTTGAAATACAAGTACCGCATCGCCGGCTCTTACACCATGGGCATACAGCATAGCCGCTGCCTGTTCCGACTGTTGTGTCAAAGTACCGAAGGTCGTCGTTCCCCGACGGTCGATGACTGCTGCCCTGTCTGCCCGGTCGCGTCCCTGACGGACCAGAATCTCCACGAGGTTCATAACTGCTTCTTAAATACCGTGTAACTTCGAAAAGGCGTTGCATAGCGGGCACTGAGGCGACGCGAAACATTGTTCTCGTGCATCAACGCGTGAATGACCCGCGTATAGCCTAGGTCACGCGCGGCAATCTGGGCGTTGGCGACTAGCCAGGCGCCAAGTCCGCTGACTTTACGATGAGGGAGAATCGCAACCGTTTTTACGATCACGGTGTCGGTCTGGGGACCCCGCAACCAATCAGGTATAGCAAACAGGTATCCCACGAGTTGATTGTCCATCTCTGCGAGCAACACCAGTTCCGGTCTAATGCGGGACTGGATAGTCTCGTACTCACCGAAAAACTCGATTTCAGGGAGTGGCGTATAGAGAAGATTGCCAACGAAGGCATCGAGTGAAAGATCATAGATAGCCCGAAGGTCTCTATGGTAGTTTTCCAGATCCAAATTTCTCAGTTGGATGCCTTGTTCTGCAAGACGATCGCCGGCGCGCATGACCTTAGGATCCTCAAAGGCAAGGTTTTTATTCAGTGCAGAGAAATAACTCGCAAGCACTTCGAAGCCCGTCTTTGTCCAGTACATCGGCCACTCATCAGGGTTATCCGGTTCCATCAAGAATCGTGGCTCTTCGCCTCGACTGGTCAGAAACCGATAACGTCGCCAGGTGCTGCCGTCAATTGGGCCGACTGCGAGCGTGCATCCCTGGTCCGATAATCGGCGGCAGGCGGCGTTAAGCACTCCTTGGGCTGATACGATTTCTGTAGCCGCAAAGTGGCCTATACAGCCGATTTTGTGGTCGTCCAGCGGCGGGGAACTTTTCCACCATAGCGATGCTCTCGCGGTCAATGCTCCGTCCGGCAGTTGCACCATCAGATGGCAATCCGGTTGGTGCCGCTCGATCACGACTGGATCAAAATCACCGAGAAGCGGGGCAGGGTAACGGGAGATCTCCCCCGGGGTGTAGCAGGTGACGATGTCAAACGGGTCAGTCATCGAGTTAGAGCAGCAATCTCGTTATCCGTGATCGAACGATCGGCCTTTGACGCCTGGCCGCACGACCAGAAAAATGATTCGAACGACTTTCTGGAATGGGACGGATGCTCATGAGACTTCTTCCAGAATGAATCGACTGTAAAAGAATGCCTTGTCCTTTAGGAAAAGACGTTCGGACAATATATCAAGTGGCCGAAGACGTTTAGCAAGCGAGTCTGGTCGCGAGCGGGGAGCCAGCATGTTCCAGTAAGCCAACCTGCCTCCCTGACGACAGTGTGAAAGCAGTCGCTCCAGGAGCGTGGACATGTTTTCTCTACTCATATATTCAAAAATGTCGCTCAGGTTACATCCGTCAAGCTGGCATCCCGGATTCTGGTCCAGAAAACTTTCAACAGAAAGTAAGTGCCATTCGAGTCGGTCCAGATTCGCGCGAATCTTTTCGAAATTTTCTTCACGCAAAGCGAACGGTAGGGACTGTCCATGGGTCCCCGTAAGAATCCAGTGAAGGTAAGGATTATTTGCGGGATCGAGTTCAGTAAATGCGTGCTCGGTACGCAGTAAAAGCCGATTAGCGACACTGCCTTCGACATATTTGAAGAATCCGGGATCTCGTCCGAGCTGACCCAGAACAAAACGCGAGAAAAAGATGTGAAACAGGAGCCGCCAGCGCCAGGTATCCCACTGGGCGCTATAAAAATGACTCCTTTTTAAGGGGTCACCTCCGGCGAGCAGTTCCCGGACTCTCTTCTTGGAATGTATTAGCGGCAGTACACGATTCCGGAAGAGTTGGAAGTAGCGTTCGAGTTTCCCGGTTCCGCCAATCCCACTCTCAATATAATTAGGGTGCGCATCCCAGAAGGAGGCCGCCGACGCATTAAGAAGCGAACGACATCGCCGGTACAGTTTTGTCCGCTGCGTGCTTGGGCGTGAACCGATGAGTTCCAGCAGTTCTGCGTGCTTCAGTTCACGATAAGCCGCGACCCGCAACTCCAGGCAGGCGATCTGTGCTGGATTGATATCCAGGGCAATCACTCTTTCCGGTGCGCCACTGAGGAGGGCGAGTGAATTATCACCAGCAGAAGCAATGCTGAGCAGGCTCATGCCGGGACGGGGGTTGAGCGCCTCGATCAGCAGGTCGGCATCTTCCCAGACCTGTGCATACCGGATCTGGGAGAAATCGGTACGTGTGCTGGCTTCCGTAGTCATATATCCGGATCAAGCTTTCGAACGACACCGGTGGTACCGTCCAACTCAACACGGTCCCCGGATTTCAGCCAGGCAGTAAGCCCGGCGATGGAGACAATACTAG
>DPVA01000045.1 GCA_003529705.1 Gammaproteobacteria bacterium
TCAGTCGAGACGCTTTGTGCCGCATTGCTCTATATGATGTCTTATTACTCACACTCCCAGGACCCTCAACTCGCCTCGGAGATTGCTAGACATCTAGCTTGGTTGAAGGACGCTGCCCGTTCTCAGGGCTGCAAGGGACTTGATGAGACTGCCGGACGCCTTCTTGCGCTCCACTGGAAGAACGGGGAGGCTGTACATTGACGGCATCGACTCAGCAATCGAATGAAGGCGAAGGGGAACAGTCGGATTGCGGTTGCCGGTTCAAAGGGATTGCGACTCAAGGCACAACGCTTGAATCGTCGAGTTTCTCCTCTTTTGGCCCGAAACTTACCCCGCCTCCCTTGGCGCCAGAAAGTCCTCACCAAACTGCGAGTTCCTTGCACCTGTGGGAGTTGCCATCCAAATATCTCTGCGCAATTGTAGGAACGTGCGCCACAATCCCAGAGATACGAAAACTCGCCGTTAAATCCCGAATCGATAATCCGACCCAATACACGGACTATCAGCTTCACAATATCTTTGTGAATGCGGCACATGATGGTACCCGGCCAGGTCGCTTGCTCGAGAAACTGTTTCAGCAGAAATTTCGTTCGACGATTACGCTCTATCGACACAAAAACTCTTCTGAATTCGAAACACTTTGGGAAAAAGCTCTTCATGGAGGTGATGTAGCCGGGTCCTACTATGTACTCCTTACCAGTACCAGAACGCCTGCAGCGGTTCGAGACAAAGCCGTGGGCGAGATTCATATGCTTTCTCATATCTCGGGTATGTCCTGCCGGGTCGATCTGAAGAACCTCGCAAAGCTCAAAAAAGAAAATCGAGATCTCTCTTCACAGGTTGAGAAGCTTAATCTTAAGTACTTGAAACTCGTCCAAACTTCAGAGAAAAAAGAAGCGTACCTCGAAAAATCACTTTTAGAATCTAAGTCCCAACTTCAGGGAAGGATTGCCGAGGACGAGGAGCTGGGCGATGTAGAGCGCTCCGAACTCAGAAGATTACGGGAAAAGAATAAGGTGCTTAGTGGCCTAATTGATAAATTGCGAAAAGAAAGAGCCGATTTGCAGGAGGAACTCTATGACATCCGCCGGACCCATCCCGAAGATCAAGAACAAACACCGACCACGGCGTGGGGAACTTTAGTTGATGAAACCGTTGGCGCACGACCGTCGGATCAAGATCAGCCGGCCAGCGAAGATCTCGCAGACTCAGTACCCAGCACCGATCTGGCAGGAAAAAAGGTCCTTTATGTAGGCGGACGATTCAGACAGGCACCCCATTTCAGAGATCTAGTAGAGAAACTAAACGGCTTCCTTTTCTTCCATGACGGCGGCCGAGAGGACGGTGAAAGAAGGCTTGACGAACTCCTCCCCCGCGCCGATGTCGTTGTGTGCCCAATTGATTGCATTAGTCACGGCGCTACTGACAAGATTAAGCGAGAGTGTCAGAAACTGAACATCCGTTTTCTGCCGGTCCGTCGTTCAAGCCTCTCTTCCCTCGCCCGAGCACTTGGAAATGCGTATTCCTAACGATACGATTTTCCGTGGGAACTTGCCCTCTCCCGCGGCGACGATAGGTCACGAAACTCCTAGTGTAGAAATAGCAGAAAGTGCATTAGGTCAAGGTCAACGGCGTGTCTCTGTGGAGATACAGTCTGAGAAACTCCTGCAACTCATCCAGCAGCGCGCCCTCGCGGCCTCCGACGTACGTTGCCTCGATTATGCAAGTAAGGCCATTTTGCGAGAACTTTGCCTGTCAGCCTGCCTTAAATAATCAGGGTTCACAAAACAAGATTAGTCCACCAGTCTGGTCCTCAACAGACTTGCGATGGCTCGTGAATGGGCGATATTACCCTGGTCATGATACGACTCGTGGTTGGTTTCGATATCTTTGAGCCGGTAGCGGTAATTAACCATAAGTCCGGCGGAATAGTCCTGGCCACGTCGACTGACATCTGCCGGGAAGTTGATGCGCTCTATACTGGCCCCGTTGGAAAGATGGAAATTGGCCACACGATCCCGTACGTTAACCCCGCGCTTTTCACGCATTAGGTAATGCGCTGCAAGAACCGTTAGCAGCGGACGAGCTTTTGCGAGCGCTCCCTCGTCACGCAACCAGCTGCGATCAACAAACATCCGATCCAGGGCGCCGACATCCGCGAGCGCCTCCAGACCATTTTGCACGCGCGGATGCAGTTCGCTATCAAAGCTTTCACGCTGTTCATTCAACCAGCGCCGGAATCCAGGCAACGGTGACAACGTGACAAAGTGCTTGAGCTGCTTGTGATCACGACTCAGTCGGTCAACCACCCGTTTGATCAGAAAACTACCGAAACCCACACCATCTAAGCCAGGTTGGGTTGCCGAGATTGAATAAAACACCGCGGTATCCGCTTTGTCCGGATTGAGTTCGCCGTGATCAATTCTCAGCACATCATTGATACGCTCAGAAATGCCATCGGTAAGTGCCACCCAGACAAAGATTAATGGATCATTAGGCATCTGAGGATGAATAAAGGCAAAGCAGCGCCGGTCAGGAGCCGCCAGGCGGTGCTTGATGTCCTGCCAGGATCGAATGGCGTGAACCGCCTCGTGTTCGGAAAGCGTTTCCAGAAGTGCCGCCGGCGCGTCCCAGGCAATCCGACGCAGTTTAAGGAAACCCACATCAAACCACGATGCCAGCAAGTCCTTGAATTCACGATCAAACGAGCCCAGCCGGCGATCATCTTTCCGGATCTTGAGCAAATGAGCCCGCATATCGGTAAGAAATTTTATGCCGTCGGGTAGGTCGTTGAACTGCGTCAGAAGACGTATCCGCGGAGACTTGAGTGTCCGTCGCAGCTTGGCTTCAGCATCGAGCCGTGCCGGTAAATTTTCGGGTGAACGATCAGCGTCAACCGCGAGCCATTCACGGGCTGACTCGCGCAGCGTTTCGTCTTTAACCCCGTATTCAAAAGCTAGCAGTTTCAGGAAATTATCACGGCCGCCGGTATCAAGATCGAGATAAACCCCGCCCAGAAATGCCGCGCGCGCACGGGCAGATGCGGCGCCGCCGGTCTCTAAAAGACACTCATCAATCTGCCTGCGAATCAGATGAAAATCGTCAGGCGGCAATCCCGGGCGCACTTTTCCGGTGATACGGCTGAGCGCCCCCTGCTCAACCTCTACCCAAGCTCGACGCAACTGCTTGAGGCCTTTAAGTCCAAAACTGGTTGGCAAATCCACCTACTACATCCTCACCATCGATTCAAAAACAACACGAGTGCTCCTGTATTCGTAGAGCGTACCCAGTTGTCACCACCACGCTGCGGCATTAACCTGGATATCTTCCATGGTGATACCGGCGGCCTCTTCCCGACAGAGAAAAGCAATCAGAGCACCAATCTCCTGGGGTTGCACCAGCCGTTTCTGGGGCGACTCGTTGACCAGGGCAGCAATTTCCTCTTCAAAACTCGTGCCCTGCTCTTTCGCCTTGGCCAAAAAACTCTTGTTCATCATATCCGTCTGCACCCACGTTGGGCTAACGATAGTTGCAGTAACGCCATGAGCAGCACCTTCGAGCGCCACTACTCGATTGAGCCCGAGCAGCCCAGATTTGGACGCGCAGTAGGCCGCGTACTTGGGGACGGCAGCGCGCGCTGCCGTGGAGCCGACGCTCACAATACGCCCCCAACCACGCTCGATCATGCCCGGCATACAGGCTTTGATCATCCGGAAACAACCGTTGAGATTGGTGTCGATCACATCGAGCCAATTCTGCTCATCATGCTCGCTGACGGTCTGTTGGGTTCCGATCCCAGCGGAATTCACGAGGATATCGACAGGACCGAGCTGGCGCTCTGCTTCTGAGACGAAATCTCTGACGCTCTCGGTATCGCGTACATCGAGTTCCCCGCCCCAGACCGGTAACGAGAGTTCCGCTAACTGATTCAGTGATGAATCGGCTATGGTTCGTGCACCAACCGCCACCGAGACACCTTGCCGAACCAGTTCCGCCGCTGCAGACAATCCAATCCCAGCAAACCCACCAGTCACGATGGCAACTCTTGGTTTCACCCC
>DPVA01000038.1:0-531 GCA_003529705.1 Gammaproteobacteria bacterium
TCACGCGTGCTGATCACGACGAGGTCTCCAATCCGGTCAGCGGGAAGCCCGAAGACTTCACACGCCTCATTCCGTGTCAGAACGGTATCGATGCCGGGTACTTCATCGAAAGCAGTACGAGCAGACGTGTGATCCGAATGATCGTCCAGATATATCGTGGCGAAACCGCCGAGTGCGCCGTGGTGAACCACATAAGGGTCAGTTATCGGTAGGATCACCCTGAAATCAGTTAGCCCGGCCTCCTCCAACAAAGGCTCAAGATAAATCACGTTCGGCTTTCCCGCTGGCGCATGCTTGGCTTTCATGCCGTGGTCTGCCGTCAGAGCGATCGTGGCACCCATGGCATCAAGCCTTGCCAGATACTGATCCATCATTGCATAAAAGGCATTGGCTACCGGAGTGCCCGGAGCATGCTTGTGCTGTATGTAATCGGTAGTCGAGAGGTACATGATGTCAGGGCGCATCGACCCCATCAGAACGACGCCCGCCGCAAACACAAACTCTGAAAGTTCTGCACTGTAGACATCCGGC
>DPVA01000038.1:823-4677 GCA_003529705.1 Gammaproteobacteria bacterium
AGTTCTGCACTGTAGACATCCGGCACCGGCATTCCCACGCGGTCAACGATGCTCTCAACGCCATGCTCCGCGTACGTGACCTGGTCAGCAAGTTCCGAGGAGAAACACACCGCGTCTCCCCCTGTAATATCCAGCCCAACGCCCAGCAGCCGGCGCAGTTTGTCTTTTGCGGTAATCACCGCTACTTTGGCACCTGCCTGATTGAATTCCGCCAGAATAGTAGGGGCACGAAGCAGCGACGGATCATTCATCATTACCTCGACGTCGTTATCCGTATCGTAATAGAAGTTACCGCAAATACCGTGCTCCGACGGTGGAACACCCGTTACGATCGACAGGTTATTAGGATTGGTAAAGCTTGGTACGACACAATACGCGTAATCAAAAGTCGCCTTTTCACGAAGTGATGCCAGGAACGGCGTCTGCCCGGCATCGATGGCTCGCTCGATATAACCACCCTGATCGGACCCTTCGCCACCAGGTTCGGAGCCGTCGACACAAACCACCACCAGGGGCTGTCGAGGCCACGCATAGTCCCGCTGATTCACGGATATCACTTTGTTATTCATCTTGATTCTGGTCTTCTCACTACTGAAATGCACACTCGGCACAGGTTACTCTGATCAGGCAACGGGGCTCCCGGAGGCAACGCCCATTTCATCCATCACGACACGTACTGCTTCAAGCGCACCTCGCATCTCGTTAATACCAAGACGTCCGATGCAACCCATTCGAAAACTCTCTGCGATGGTCAATTTACCGGGATAGATAACATAGCCACGTTCACTCAGGCCGTCGTAAAACCGCTGAAAGTCAAACCCACTGTCAACCGGCATTTTAAAGGTGACGATAATCGGGGCCTGAAGAGCGTCCGGCAACAGGGTCTCAAATCCCATCGCCCTCATCCCCGCGACCAGCATCTCACAGTTATCCCGGTAGCGCCCGCCGCGGCCCGCGACTGCACCCTCGGCATCAAACTCAGTCAGCGCCTGGTCGAAGGCCAGTATGCAGTGTGTTGGCGGAGTAAACCGCCATTGTCCATTCGCCTCCAACCCCTGCCACTGCTGGAATAGGTCGAGACAAAGGCTATCCGAATTGCCTTGAGTAACCGTGAGAGCAGATTCTGATGCAAGACAAAATCCCATCCCCGGCACTCCTTCCAGACATTTATTGCTAGAAGCCACTAACGCATCGAATTGAATCTGTTTTGCTGATACCGAAAGCGCGCCAAAGGCGCTCATCGAATCAATGAGCAGTGACCGACCTGCGCCCGCCACCACCTCACTCACAGCTTCGATCGGATTCAGGATTCCTGTTGTGGTCTCACAGTGCACAACTGCGACATGCGTAATTCCAGCATCCTCCGCAAGGCACTCGGCAACTTTATGCGGATCGACCGGCTCATCCTCCGGCCACTGCAAAACCTCCGAGTTAAGGCCGTGATACGCGCAGATAGACTGCATCCGGGCGCCATATGCACCGTTGATCAGAATAAGTACTTTCCCCAAATGCGGTACAAAATTACTGAGCATTGCCTCAACCACAAAAGTGCCGCTGCCTTGAAGGGGCACACACACGTGGGTACCCTGTCCGTCAATAATCTCAACCAGGCGTTCGCGTACCCGACGGTTAATATCAATAAATCGCTGGTCGCGGGAGCCAAAGTCATGGAACATCGCTTCTTTTACGGTAGACGACGTAGTCAAGGGTCCGGGCGTAAGCAACCAGGGGTCCAGTGAGGAATTTTCAGACTGAGTCACGTCTTGACTTCTTTAATGACTTTGCAGTTTGCTCGCCCTCGCCATCCCTGATGTTCTGGCGGATCACCCGTCGACCTGCCATCCGGTGGCAGTCGATTGATACTGCTGGTCGTTCCATAGACTTTCCCGAACCAGTTCATCCATCGTCGCCTCGATGCTTTCGCGCAGAATCCCGATTATTTCATCAATTTGGTTCCGGTTGAGGATCAGTGGCGGCGACATCACATTAAGATGAGCAATCGGTCGAACGATCAATCCTCTTTGCTGACAATGTCGTGCTATCCGGCTACCGATCTCAACTTCTGGAGCGAAAATCGCTTTAGTCTCTTTGTCCGCCACATTCTCGATACACATCATGAAGTGACTGCCGCGCACATCCCCAACAATAGGGTATTCGGCAAGCGTTTTGAGTTGTGATTCAAAATACGGCCCCACCTCACGAACATGCCCACAGATATCATCTCTCTCCATGATTTCGATATTCTTAACCCCGGCCGCACAGACAACTGGATGACCCGAATAGGTGAACCCGTGGGTAAACATGGCACCCTCGGCTTGTGGCACGCTAATGACGTCGTATACCTTCTCTGAGAGAATCGTTGCTGACAAGGGCAGATATCCCGAAGAAATACCTTTAGCACAGGTGATGATGTCAGGCACAAAGTCAAAGACCTTCTCGGACGCGAAAAAGTGACCCAACCTGCCGAACCCCGTCACAACCTCATCAGAGACATAAAGCACATCGTACTTATCACAGATCTCACGAGTCCGCCGGTGATAACCCGCAGGCGGTACAATCACGCCCCCAGCGCCCATAATTGGTTCAGCGATAAAGCACGCCACATTTTCAGGGCCGAGTTCCAGGATTTTGTCTTCAAGATCACCGACTGTCTGATCGCAGAAAGCTTCCTCACTCATGCCATCGGGACGGCGGTAAGTATTCGGCGCAGGAATGTGATGCACCAAATCCGGTGCCAGATCAAATCCCTGATGATCAAAGGTCACACCAGTCATCGACATAGCAAGATAAGTGCTGCCATGGTAACCATCGGTCCGCGCTATGATTTTCTTCTTGTTCGGCTGACCCAGACGGTTGAAGTAGAAATGGATGATTCGGATTGCGGAATCATTCGCCATCGATCCGCCGGTACCCAAAAACACATGATTCAGGGATCCCGGGGTGAGTTCCGCGAGCTTGGCCGCGAGCGTCGCTGCAGGCGGTGTGGTCAGATGGTTGAAGGTTGAGTAATAAGGAATTTGCCGAACCTGATCGGCAATTGCTTCGGCCATCTCATCATTGCCATAACCAATATTGACGCACCAAAGACCGCCAATACCGTCCATGAACCGGTTGCCATCTGAATCAAAAACATAAGCACCATCCGAATGAGACATCACCAGTGACCCCTCGTCTTTAAACGAGGAAAAATCTGTCCAAGGATGAATATTATGATCGCGGTCTTTTTCCCAGAGCGCTTTCGTATCGTATTTCTTCGGGGGTGCTGACATTACTCTCTCCTGTTGAGTATTCTGACGCCGCTATATTTTCAATGCGTTAATCCATCGGGCGAATTCGCCATTTATACCTCAAAGCACTTTAGTACGTTAACCGCTTCACCAAAGTCGATACACCTTGCTAAAGGACCTGCATATCCTTTGCGGTAGTTCCTGATGCTGTAGCTTCAGCGTAGGTTTCATAGGCCTTAATATGGTATTCGTCGCTTTTTTCTGTCTGTTGCACACTCGGCAGTGCTTTCATCGTCTCAAGCCAAGTATGTATCTTCACGTAATTATCGGGGATTTCAATATCTCGGTAGTGTTTCAGAACATTAAACCGCTCAAAGTGGGGATACATCGCAATATCCACCAGAGACACCTTACTACCGAACCAGAAAGGGCCTATCTCGCGGCCGGGGAAACCAGCCTGCTCCAGATGACGTAAAGCGTCAATCATCCAAATTTTTAATTCTTTCTGTGTTTGGTCATCCTGGGCAAGCAGGACTTTGTAAAAAATCGGTACGATCCGAGAATTGTCAAAATCAATCCATATTCGAGCTTCAGCCCGCTGCGGCGGAGACTTTGGGAGTAGATTGG
>DPVA01000043.1 GCA_003529705.1 Gammaproteobacteria bacterium
AGAAGACGCCGAAATCCTGTCGGTAGTTGATTCGACGGATACGGTTATCGACGAGAAGAGACGGGATGAAATTCATCTTCAGGGTCTGCGTCACCGGGCGGTGCACGTACTGATATTTAATTCGCAGGGGGCTATATTTCTGCAGAAGCGCGGCTTGGATAAGCAAGAAAACCCTGGCATGTGGGATTCGTCGGTCGCCGGACACGTGGACGCCGGAGAAAGTTACGATGAGTGCTGTGTCCGAGAGATCGAGGAAGAGGTCGGACTGATGCTCGAAACGGTCCCGCCTCGACTTTTCAAACTTGAGGCATCCGACGTAACCGGGATGGAATTTGCCTGGATCTACCGGGTTGATACTGAAAAGCCGCTTACACCTAACCTTGAAGAGATGTCTGGCGGCGAGTGGTTTTATCCGACTGAACTTGACCGCTGGATCGAGTCAGGCGCAGAAGCACTTTCAGATGTGTTTTGCCTGATTTGGCAGGAGTACAGGGAACTTAAACAGCCGTCCTGAAGCTCCCTCGGATCATGCCGTCCGACAGGCGTCTTCGTTGTATGCACGGGCCACTTCTTCGCCGATGATCGCAATGCCCGACTGAACGGATTTGCTATCCTGAGCGTAGGAAATTCGGATGCACTCGTGACGGTGAGTCCACGGATCATTCATCCCCGGAAAAAAGTGTTCTCCAGCGATCACCAGCACACCCCTTTGTTTTAAACGCGTATACAGTTCCTCGCTGGTGATAGGCAGGCCCTCGAACCATAGCCAAAGAAAGATGGCGCCTTCAGGCGTATGGATACGACAGGGCAGGTTTCCCATGGCTGCAGTAACCCAGACGACTGCCTGTTTCACCCGTTCTTGATAGTAAGGTCGGATGACCTGATCCGACAGGTCCAAAATACTGCCGTCCTCTACCATCGCGCAAACCAGTGCCGGTCCCGTACTACCGGGTGCGAGAGATACGATGGCATTAGCCGCGGTAACGGCGCGGATGACTTTCTCGTCCGCCACGATGATACCGGTACGCAAGCCAGGCAGTCCAAGTTTAGAAAGACTAAGGCAGAGGATGGTGTTTCCATCCCACAGATTGTCTGCCTCGGGAAAGACAATGTTTGGAAACGGTCCGCCGTAAGCGGAATCAAGGATGAATGGAATCCCATGCCGAATCGACAGTTCGCGGAGATGGGCCACCTCGGTGTCGGTCAGGACGTTGCCGGTGGGATTGGTTGGGCGCGAAACAGCAATGGCACCGACCTCGTCGGAAATGTCCAAGCGATCAAAGTCTACGTGATACTTGAATTCACGCTCGCCCCTGATCTCGATAGTGGGCCGGTAGCTATGAAATAGTTCTTCGCCCATCCCTATGTCTGCATAACCGATGTATTCCGGAGCAAGCGGTAGAAGAATCTTCCGTTTCTTGCCCTGACTGAATTCGCCAGAAAAAAGATGGAAGAGTACATTAAACGAACTTTGACTGCCGTTGGTGATAGCAATGTTCTGGGGCCCGACGTCCCAGCCACCCCGGGTCCGTAACAACGTCGCAAGTCCATCAATGAAGCGGGTATTGCCTCGGGCCCCGTCGTAGTCCCCACACAGGCGCTCAAATCTTTCCCCGTCGGCAAGAAGATCAACCATGGCGTTACGAAAGAATTTTTGCGCTTGGGGGATGCGCGCAGGATTACCTCCCCCAAGAAGCCGCATTTCGGCAGAGCCGGTAAGGGCACTGTCGATATCTTCCATGAGAGTCAGAATCCCGGAACCCGAGGTTAGGAAATTTCCAAATGTGGAGAAGTCCATCAAGTTTTTATGTTCCGAATTGCGACTACTGGTCTGCGGAGGGGCTCGCAGTCTCTGACTCGTTGAGGGTCGAGGCCCCGGGCTCTATCCTCTGGACGAGGAGGTGGCCCGCAAAGGTATCTAGGCTTATGTTGGCGAGAATCCGGGCCGACTCGAGGAGGACAGCATCTCTGGGTAGATTCTCAGCCGGCCTTTCCTCGGCGTTGTCATATCCGTAGGCCTGCTTGAGAGTTTCAAAGATACGTTTCTGTTCGTTCTCCCTGCGACTACGGTCCTCTTTTCGTTGACTCTCCAGCAGAGAGATTGTGGTGACCTTGGCCAACGGTAGTTCGATTTCCTGAAGCCCGGTGAGATAGGCAAAATCCGGATCACTCAGAACCCGGGCGTTGTGGAGTTCGCGAAGCTGTTTTAGATCATAAGCGCGATCATCATTAGAAAATCTTGAAAAGGCTGCAGGGTTAATTTTGGCGAAGGGCAGCGCGTTTTCCAGCGCTTTCTCCCCATAGGGCGAGTCCGAGCCGCGACTGGGAAGGGTAATGTCTGGTACGACGCCTCGATGTTGTGTGCTGGCTCCACTGACCCGAAAGAACTGGGCGATAGTCAGCTTTAATTGGCCAAGAGGCTGTTCCGGATCCTGGGAGTACCGATCAAGGTCGATCAGGTTCTGCACAGTCCCTTTTCCATAGGTGGCCTCACCGACGATGATACCGCGACCGTAATCCTGGATTGCTCCGGAGAATATTTCGGACGCGGAGGCACTGTCCCGATCAACGATCACCGCAAGCGGTCCGGAGTAGGCAAGATCATCACTAGGATCGCGATTAATTCGGGTTCGTCCGCGGGCATCACGTACCTGCACGATTGGTCCTGAATCGATGAACAGTCCAGTCAGGGCGGTCGCTTCTGCAAGGGCGCCGCCTCCATTTCCACGAAGGTCAATAATCAGTCCATCTACGCCTTCACTTTCAAGTTCACTGATAAGGTCGCGGACATCCCGGGTAGTGCTGCGGTAGTCGGCGTCGCCGCGTGCCCGGGCATCAAAGTCGACATAGAAGGTTGGAACATCGATCACGCCGATCCGCTGAATATTCTTGGTATCCCGAACTTCTAGCAGACTGCTTTGCGCGGCCTGCTCTTCGAGTTTTATTTCGTCCCGGGTTAATACCAGTATCCGGGACTCGGTATTACCGGTCTTTGGATCAGGCCGCAGCTGCAGACGAACTATCGATCCTTTCGGTCCCCGAATTAGATCGACCACGTCGTCCAGACGCCAGCCAATCACATCGACAACCGGTTCGGTGTCTCCCTGTGCTACACCCACAATCCGATCACCAGGGCGAAGGCTGCCCTCGAGTTCTGCAGGGCCGCCTGGCACCACCCGTCGCACCACCGTAAACTCATTTTGGGTCTGCAGAACGGCGCCGATGCCCTCAAGCGACAGACTCATCCGGATCTTGAAGTTTTCGGTTGCTCGGGGCGAAAAATAGCCTGTATGCGGTTCGATGGCTGACATGTACGCGTTGACGATGGTTTGGAATACATCCTGACTGGATATTTGAAGAATGCGCCGCTTCTGTTGCTGATACCGATCCTTAAGGGTTCTTACGATTTCCGGACGCGTCTTGCCTTCGAGTTTTAAGACGAGGTAGTCATTCTTTATCCGGCGTCGCCACAGGTCGTCAATGTCGACGCGATCAATAGCCCATGGCGCTTCGGTGCGATCAAAGGGGTAAACCTCAGCAACCGTGAAGTCAAATGGCTTCTCCAGCAGACCCAGTGCGTAATCGATTCGGTTGAGTACACGGGAACGATAGGTGTTGAAGATTGCAAACAGAGGCCCGGAGTCCTGGGTCCCGAGGTAGTCGTCAAGTTCGAACCGATATGACTCAAAGAATTCGATATCACCGGCTAGAAAGTAACTACGATTGGCATCAAGGGCATCCAGGTAACGGTCCAGGATCTGTGACGACAAGAGATCGTCGAGCTTTGTTTTCCGGTAGTGGTATTTCTCAACGAAATAGTTGACGAGCTTAAGCGTCCGGTCATGGTGTGGTTCGGCGGTGAGTGCCGGGGCTGCCTGCGCGGCAGCACCGATTCCTGAACCGGAGAGGGCAACCAAAACCCCGAGCAGGACGCCCATGCCCGTGCATTTACGCATAGTGTGTCTCACAAGAATTGCAGGTTTCAACGAATGCAAATAATTACTAACCTAATAGGCATACGAGGCGAATTATATCGGTCGAGTTTCCGCCTCCCGGGGAAAGAGCGCAACCAGCGCTTCCTCGGATGCCTTTGCGATTCCCCGCTCAGTAATGATCCCGTTAATATACTTACGGGGCGTGACATCGAAAGCCGGGTTGGCAGCCGAACTGTTATCGGGAGTGATGCGAATACGAGTCAGATTGCCGGTCTCGGTATCCCGTCCTCTGATATGGCTGACCTCTTCTGCTGACCGTTCCTCGATTGGGATATCCCGGCAGCCGTCCCGGATCGTCCAGTCGATGGTGGAGGAGGGCAGTGCGGCATAAAAGGGGATTCCATTGTCATAAGCCGCGAGGGCTTTTAGGTAGGTGCCTATCTTGTTGCAGACGTCCCCGGTGCGCGTTGTCCGATCTGAACCCACAATACAAAGGTCTATTTTTCCCTGTTGCATCAGGTGGCCGCCGGCGTTGTCGGCAATGACGGTATGCGGAATACCGTGCGCCCCCAGTTCCCATGCCGTCAAAGAGGCGCCCTGATTGCGGGGACGGGTTTCGTCAACCCATACATGGACTGGAATCCCTGCGTCATGTGCCTTGAAAATTGGCGCCAATGCCGTACCCCAGTCGACGGTTGCCAGCCAACCGGCGTTACAGTGAGTCAGAATATTGACTGCGCAATTGGAGGAAGAGTTTGATGCTTGAGAAATGAGACTCAGACCGTGGTTCCCGATGCCGCTATTGGTGGCGACGTCTTCATCGCAGATCTGCTGCGCGAGTTTCCGGGCAAACCATGCTCGGGTAGACGCGGGCTTGGCAAGTAGTAGGGGCAGCATTCGATCCAGAGCCCAACGCAGGTTTACTGCCGTCGGCCGGGATGCCAGTAGATCCTGATACGCGGCCTGCAGATTTGCTTCAGTCGAGTCAGTTGTTGCCGCAAGATAAAGTCCGCAGGCAGCCGTGGCGCCAATCAGGGGCGCACCACGGACAACCATGTTACGGATGGAAAGGACAATGTCGCTGACGGTGCCCAGGCTCCGGACCTCAAAGGCGAAGGGCAGGAGCGTCTGATCGATCACGAGAACCTCTGGATTATCGTCAGCTAGCCAGATGGACCGAAAGTGACTGCCGTTTACCTGCACGTCGTTGACCTAGCGGTTCTTGAAGTCGGCAGGCCGCTTCTCAGCAAATGCTGCCATGCCTTCTTTCTGGTCTTCCGTCGCGAACAGGGATTGGAACATGATACGTTCGGCGGCAACCCCCTCAGTAAGAGTGGTTTCGTAGGCTTTGTTGACAGCCGTTTTCGCCATGAATACTGATGGCCGGGACATGGATGCGATTGCAGCGGCAGTTTTCAACGCCTCATCCAGAAGTTCAGCTACGGGAACCACGCGACTGGCCAGTCCACTACGCTCAGCTTCATTGGCCTCCATCATGCGGCCGGTCAGGCACATTTCCATGGCCTTGGACTTACCTACATACCGGGTTAGGCGCTGAGTCCCGCCTGCACCGGGGATGATACCGAGCTTGATCTCCGGCTGGCCGAAGCGGGCGTTATCGGCGGCAATCAGCAGGTCACACATCATCGCCAGTTCACAGCCACCGCCGAGTGCCAGGCCGGCCACCGCGGCAATCGAGGGCTTTCGGCATCGGGTCACGGTTTCCCAATTGGCGGAGATGAAGCGCTGACGGTAGGCCCGGGAAAAGTCCAGGGCATGGACTTCGGCAATATCCGCGCCGGCGGCAAAGGCTTTTTCGTTGCCGGTAATGACAACGGCGCGGATGGCCTCATCCGCTTCCAGGACTTCCAGAGCGGAAGTCAGTTCGTTCATCAGCGCGTTGTTCAACGCGTTGTAGACCTTTGGTCGGTTGAGTCTGACCAGGGCCACAGCCTCATGCTTTTCAAGCAATATGTTGCTGTACTCCATAACCATCTCCACTAACAGATTTTTTCTTATTACTTCTCTATAAAAGCTATGGAAGCTTATTTGTCCGATTTTCAGAGGCTACACCCGAATATTTTTTAAGGCAACATGTTGACATAATATTTTGAGAAGGCGTATGTTGAAACTGACAAGGCAAAGACCTGCTTCTGCGGTCAGCCCATCCAACAAAAACAAACCGGACACAACAGGTGAATCAGATGGACACAGGCATCACTCTCAATCCGGAACGCCGCGCCGCCATGGTCGAGAGCGGCGCATGGAACGACAAGCGCATTACCGACTACCTGGACCAGGCCGTGGCCAGCACCCCGGACCGGGAAGCCATCGTCGGCTACCAGGTCACCAGCGATACCCGCACCGCCCTCACTTATCGGCAACTCAATAACAAAGTCACCCGCATGGCGGCCGGCCTGGCCGGCATGGGCATCGGTAAAGGCGACGTGGTGGCCTGCCAGCTACCGAACTGGTGGCAGACCACCGCCCTGCATCTGGCCTGCATGCGTATCGGCGCGATTCTGAATCCGCTCATGCCTATTTTCCGGGAGCGGGAACTGCGCTTCATGCTCAAGCATGGCGAGGCCAAACTGCTGGTAATACCAAAGGTCTTTCGTGGCTTTGACTACGAGGCCATGATTGACGGTATTCGGGGGGAGCTGCCGGATCTCGAAACCCTGCTGGTCATCGGGGGAGAGGGCGAGCGTAGCTTTGAACAACGTCTCACGGAAACCCCCTGGGAAGAAAAGCAAGACACCAACGCCCTGTTTGCCGAGCGCCAACTCACCGCCGACGACGCCATCCAGATCCTCTACACTTCCGGTACCACCGGCGAACCCAAGGGGGTCATGCACACCTCCAAAG
>DPVA01000053.1:0-3119 GCA_003529705.1 Gammaproteobacteria bacterium
CTGCTTCGAGATAACTGCCCGCGCCGATGATGGGGAGATCATGGGCATCATGCACCGGGAGCACCCCGTCGTTGGTGTGCAGTTTCATCCCGAATCGATCCTCACACAGTATGGCCACAAGATGCTGCACAACTTTCTGCAGCAGCGCTTGGACTCTTGAGCGCCGCCCCCGACATTCTCGAGCGAATCCTCGCGCGCAAACGCGAGGAGATCAACGAGCGACAGCGCGAGCATAGCCTGTCGGATCTTTATGCACGGGCAGCGGATCGGGAGGCACCGCGGGGCTTTATATCCTCGCTCGAGAAAAGCATTGGGGCGGGGCAGGCAGGCGTTATTGCAGAGGTCAAAAAGGCTTCTCCCAGCAAAGGCCTCATCCGGGAGCATTTTGATCCGGCCGCCATTGCCGTCAGTTATGAATCAGGCGGCGCGTCGTGTCTTTCAGTGCTGACTGATCATGATTTTTTCATGGGCAGCGAAGCGGATCTTGAAGCGGCCCGCAGTGCTTGTGCCTTACCGGTTCTGCGCAAGGACTTTGTCATTGATCCCTGGCAGGTTGCTGAGTCACGCGCCATTGGTGCCGACTGCATCCTGCTGATTGTGGCGGCCCTGGAGCAGGGTCAGATGGAAGAACTCACCTCTGCGGCGGCGGACCTTGCGATGGACGTGCTGGTTGAGGTGCATGATGGTGAGGAACTGGAGCGCGCGCTCGCACTGGCACCCGCCCTGCTTGGCATCAATAACCGCAATCTGCGGACTTTTGACACTACGCTCGAGACAACACTGGCTTTGGCGCCGAAGGTGCCTGACGACACGCTGCTTGTGACCGAGAGCGGCATTCACAGTATGGAGGATGTGGCCAAAATGCGACAGGCCAATATCCACGCGTTTCTGGTGGGCGAGGCATTCATGCGCCAGGATGATCCCGGCGCGCATCTTGACGCGCTGTTTGGATCCTAGTAACAGCGAAAACAGAAGGAAGAGCAGGATATGCAAGTAACGGTGCGGCTGCAAAAAGATGATTCCCTCGAAGGCCTCAGCGAGAGCGGCCACAAGGTGCTGATGGACCGCTCACCCAAAGTCGGTGGGCAGAATCTTGGCGCACGGCCAATGGAGATGCTGCTGCTCGGGCTTGGCGGCTGTGCACTGATTGATGTGATCCTGATTCTGCGAAAGTCACGCCAGGAATTTTCTGATATCCGCGTCGAGATTGATGCCGACCGGGAAGAGGCTCCCCCGCAGGTGTTTAACCGGATTCACCTGCATTTCGTCGTGACTGCAAGCGATATTGACCCCAGACGTGTTGGGCGCGCAGTCAGTCTTTCTGCGGAAAAATACTGTTCCGCATCAAAAATGCTTGATTCGGTTGCACAAATTACCCACGATTTTGAAATTCTCTCAGGTTAGACTCTTTGCCGAAGCAAGTGCACCGAATTGCACTTTCGCTGGGAGATTGCAGTTATGAAGATGATCACCGACTGGTTCAGGTATCAGTTCGACAACCCACAGGTGGTATTCCTGACCCTGTTTCTGCTGCTGCTTTTTGTAGTGGTGGTGCTGATGGGCAATATGCTGGCGCCGTTGCTGGCGGCGTTGGTAATCGCTTATCTCCTTGAGGGACTGGTTGGGGTATTGGAAAGATTCCACCTGCCACGCCTCGTGGCGGTGCTGGTGGTGTATTTTGCTTTCCTGTTTTTTGTCGTTCTGGTCCTCTTTGGCTTGCTGCCGCTGCTGTCGCAGCAGGCCACCCAGTTCGTGCAACAGATTCCCAGCATGCTTAATGTTGGCCAGGATGTTTTACTCAAGTTGCCCGAGAGCTACCCCGAGATTGTCTCTGCTGACCAGATCGGCGAGATTATGGTGCTGATCCGTACCGAGCTGACTTCCTGGGGTCAGAAACTCCTTTCGATCTCCCTGGCCTCAGTGATGGGTCTCATTACCATCTTGATCTATCTGATCCTGATGCCGATCCTGATCTTTTTCATGATGAAAGATAAGGCATCCCTCGTTGCCTGGGTGAGTCGCTTTGCACCGAGAGAGCACCAACTGGTTGGCCAGGTCTGGTCTGAAGTGGACCGCCAGATCGGTAACTACGTTCGTGGCAAGTTCTGGGAAATTATGATCGTCTGGTTCGCGTGTGTGGTAACGTTCTCGGTGCTTGGGCTGGAATACACCATGTTGCTTGCGGTGCTGGTGGCCCTGTCCGTACTGATCCCTTTTGTGGGCGCTGCAGTGGTGACGATTCCGGTAGTGTTTGTCGCGTGGTTCCAGTGGGGATTCACCGGGGACTTTTTTGTATTGGTTTCAGCCTACGTGATCATCCAAGGATTAGATGGCAATCTGCTGGTGCCGATGCTCTTCTCCGAGGTGAATAACCTGCATCCTGTGGCTATTATCGCAGCGGTCCTGATTTTCGGCGGGCTGTGGGGTGTGCTAGGGGTCTTTTTTGCGATTCCCCTAGCCACTCTCGTGCATGCGGTGATCAATGCCTGGCCGCGTGAAGTTGAGGATCCTGCCTAGATTCGAGAAATCGTTTTGTTTCTTCCTTGACCCATCGTTCCGGGTCAGTATCATTTCCGACATAGATTAGGGACAACACATACTTTGTGTGGAACAATGACGACTTCAAATCCTGTGTTCGGAAAAGACCGGCCTGAAAAACGCGGGGCAGCTTCCCGTCCTTCAAAAGACCGATCCCGAAACTACGAGCGTTATCTATTGCGCCGCGTCCTAGATGCGATGGGCTCACCGTGTTTTACGGTTGCCCTCTGGGATGGATTCTCGATCAGCCCTGAAGGCGCCACATCTGTTGCCACACTAAGAGTTCATAACCGCTTCGCCTTGAACCAGTTACTGCGCCAGGGCGACGCAGGATTCGGTGACGCCTTCTCAAGTGGTGGGATCTCCGTCGAAGGGGATCTTGTTGCGTTGCTGGTTGCGGCCTTTAGCGCGCCTGAGCCGCAGGGCATTGCCAGCGTGGTTAAACGGGTGCAGCAGCGCAAACCTCGCGCGAACACCCACGATGGTTCCCGGGAAAACATCCATCATCACTACGATATCGGCAACGATTTCTATCAGCTGTGGCTGGATAAAGAAATGCAGTACACCTGCGCCTATTTTCC
>DPVA01000053.1:3424-3730 GCA_003529705.1 Gammaproteobacteria bacterium
GCAGTACACCTGCGCCTATTTTCCTGAGCAAGACATGACTATTGAGGCGGCGCAGCAGGCCAAGATGGATCATATTTGTCGGAAACTGCAGTTGCGACCGGGTGACCGGGTTGCCGAAGCCGGTTGTGGCTGGGGTGGATTGGCGCGGCACATGGCATTGAACTACGGCGCGACCGTATCGTCTTGGAACGTATCGGCCGAGCAGGTCCGGTATGCGTCGGAGCGCGCCAAGGCGGAAGGTTACAGCGATCGGGTGACCTATGTACTGGATGACTACCGAAATATCGCTGGGGAGTACGATGTGTT
>DPVA01000189.1:0-2121 GCA_003529705.1 Gammaproteobacteria bacterium
CTGACTTCCCGACGAGTGGAATCATTAATGGCAGCCGCGGTATTCGCGATGCCTATCAGACCGGCCGAGGGCGAGTGCACATCCGCGCTCGTGTGGCGGTGGAGACTATTCCTGGAAGTGACCGCGAAGCCTTGGTCGCTACTGAACTGCCGTACCAGGTCAATAAGGCCCGGCTGTTGGAGAAAATTGCCGAACTGGTACGTGATAAAAAGCTCGAAGGGATCTCCGGTCTTCGCGACGAATCAGATAAGTCCGGCATGCGTGTGGTGATTGAACTTAAAAAAGGCGAGAACCCCGAAGTCGTTCTGAACAACCTTTACCAACACACACAGATGCAGACCGTGTTCGGTATTAATCTGGTGGCGTTGCGGAATAACCAACCCCGATTGTTTACTCTGGTGGAACTTCTTGAGGATTTTATTCGCCATCGACGAGAGGTAGTGACGCGCAGGACGCTATTCGATCTGAAGAAGGCCCGCGCCCGAGCACATTCGCTTGAGGGCCTCGCGGTTGCCCTGGAAAACATTGATCCCGTAATAGCGCTCATTAAAAAAGCATCAAATCCCGCGGAGGCACGGGCTGAGCTGTTGGCACGAGCTTGGAACTCGACCGTAGTGAGCCGGATGCTTGAGGCGTCTGATCTGGAGAAGGGCGCGCTGGGAGACACTGAGCCAGGTTGTGGCCCGGGCGAAGACGGTTATCGTCTGTCCACTACCCAGGCGCAGGCAATTCTAGATCTCCGACTGCACAGATTGACCGGTCTCGAACAGGAGAAAATCCGAAGCGAGTATCTGGAGGTGCTGGATCGGCTTAGGGGATACCTGGGGATTTTAAGAGATCCTGACCAGCTCATGCAGGTCATTCGGGACGAGCTAGTTGAGATTCGGGATCAATATGGGGATGAACGCCGCACCGAAATCATTGAACGCTACGAAGACCTTGAAAATGAGGATCTAATAACACCCGAGGATATGGTAGTCACCTTGTCCCATGAAGGGTATGCGAAGTCCCAGCCAGTCACAGATTATCAGGCGCAACGACGCGGTGGAAAAGGCCGGGTGGCGACCCGCACAAAGGAAGAAGACTTTGTTAAGACTGTGTTTGTGGCGAATACCCACGATACAGTTATGTGCTTTTCCAATCTTGGAAAAGTATATTGGCTAAAGGTTTATCAGTTGCCCCATGCGGGACGTCAGGCCCGCGGCAAACCGTTGGTCAATCTGCTGCCGTTAGGCGAGGGTGAGAGGGTAACGGCAGTGCTACCTCTGATCGCTGGCAACACAGGCCGTTATGTTTGCATGGTAACCCGAAGTGGTGTTATCAAGAAGTGTCTCCTGGAGAGTTTCTCCCGTCCACGCTCGGTAGGTCTGATTGCCGTCAATCTTGCCGATGGCGATGAGCTCGTTGAGGCCTGTTTGACCGATGGTAATGCGGACGTTCTTATTTTCAGCTCTGCGGGCAAGGCTATTCGCTTTTCCGAAAAACAGGTGCGACCGATGGGTCGAAGCGCCCGTGGTGTCCGTGGCCTGAGCCTTAAGGCAAGCCAGACTGTGATCGCGATGCTGATTTGCACTGGGGTTGGGCAGGACGGTAAGGTACTGGTTGCAACTGAAAACGGGTATGGAAAGAGGACGGAATTCGCCGATTTCCCGGTTAAAAACCGGGGCGGTCAGGGCGTAATAGCAATCAAGGTTAACGGTCGAAATGGTCGGGTGGTCGGCGCGAAGGAGGTCGACAGTGATGACGAGTTAATGTTGATCACAGGCGGTGGCCACTTAGTACGCATCCGTGCGGGTGAGATACCGGTGGTCGGGCGGAATACTCAGGGTGTGCGGTTAATTCGGCTGGGGGAAGAGGAGAGTCTGGTCAGTCTTGGTAAAGTTGTTGAGGCTGTCGGGAATGGGGCAGGTGCCGACGAAGCTGCCGAGATTTCGGAGACTAAGGGCAGCGAAGTCACTGAGGCCTAATGGGTCTCACGCCTTGCGGTAATCCTGACTCTGCCAAAAGTGCCGCTTTCAGAAATCGACTTCAAGACCGGGTAGCATTTAGACAATGTCCAAGGAAAAGAGTCTGGAGAGTCTGCGTCATCGTATCGATGAGATCGACCTCAAACTGCTTGAG
>DPVA01000189.1:2420-5118 GCA_003529705.1 Gammaproteobacteria bacterium
GAGATCGACCTCAAACTGCTTGAGCTCATTAACGACCGGGTCAAGACTGCGGGCGAGATCGGTGCAGATAAAGCGGCACGGGGAGAGGAGGTATATCGACCCGAACGAGAAGCCCAGGTTTTCAGGCGGCTGATTGAGCGTAATCCGGGTCCGATCTGTGACGAAGCGGTCAGAGCAATTTTTGGAGAAATTGTCTCCTGTGCACGTAGCGCGGAAGCTCCGATGCGCGTGGCGACTCTTGGTCCGCGCGGCACGTTTAGCGAACAGGCGGTCTATAAGGTCTTTGGTAAGCAGATTACATTGCTGGAAGCGACCAGTATCGAGGAAGTATTCCGTCTTACTGAGTCCGGCGATGCGCAGTTCGGGGTGGTGCCGGTTGAGAATTCAACCGAAGGCGGTGTGAGCGCAACGCTAGATCTACTGATGGAGACTTCGCTCCAGATATGCAATGAAGTTGAATTACGTGTCAACCATTGCCTGCTCGCCAACGTGGCCGCCCAGACCCCCAGAGAAATTGCAGGGCACGAGCAAGCGCTCGCGCAATGCCGAAACTGGTTAGCGACTCACTTCGCCGGCGTGACATTGACGCCGACGAGCAGTAACGCCGAGGCAGCCCGAGCGGCGGCGGACGATCCCGGGGTGCTAGCGATTGCCTCATCGGAAGCGGCGATGCTTTACGGGCTCGAAGTCCAAACCCGGGATATCGCGGATGTTTCGGGAAATACCACGCGCTTTCAGGTTTTGTCGAGGAGTTCAACCCCTCCGAGTGGAAACGACAAGACGAGTCTGGTGACGGCGAGCTCCGATCATGCCGGATCATTGCTTCAGCTCCTAGAGCCCTTGGCACGTGCGGGGATCAGTATGACCAGAATTGAATCTCGCCCCACCCGATCCGGCCTTTGGAAGTATGTCTTCTTCATCGACCTCGAGGGTCATATTGCTGATACTAAGGTTGAGGAGGCACTGAGCGAAATCGAAAGAGCCTCGGCGTTTCTGCGTATCCTTGGATCGTACCCCCGGGCCTCCTGAGCGTGATGTCCACGATTGACCAGTTGATTGCAAGCGGCGTTCGCGGCCTTCAACCTTATCAACCGGGTAAGCCCGCAGAGACGCTGGAACGCGAGCTCGGGATCACCAATATCATCAAACTAGCGTCGAACGAAAACCCCCATGGTGCAAGCCCTTTGGTGGCGGCTGCTATAACCGATACCCTGTCTGGCCTGGCCCGTTATCCAGACGGATCTGGGTACTCCCTGAAGGAAACCTTATCAAAGCGACTGGGGGTGAGCGCAGAACAGATTACGCTCGGCAATGGCTCCAATGATGTGCTCGACCTCGTTGTTCGCGCTTTTGTGGACCCGGGACAGCAAGTGGTGATCGCGGAATATGCATTCGCCGTGTATGCGCTAGCGACCCAGAGCGTCAATGGGGAATTGATTGTGGTACCAGCCCGCGATTTCGGTCACGACCTTGAGGCGATGGCAACCGCGGTAACCGATTTTACTCGGGTGGTCTTCGTCGCGAACCCGAATAATCCTACCGGCACCTATAGGGACTGCGCCTCTATAGAGCACTTTCTGGAGGCTCTGCCATCCAGCGTGATAGTAGTAATTGACGAGGCGTACTTCGAATACGTTAAAGAATTAGATTACCCGGACTCGATCCGACTGCTTTCGCATTTTTCCAATCTGATAGTCGTGCGGACCTTCTCGAAAGCCTATGGATTAGCAGGGCTCAGAGTAGGCTACGCGATTGCTTCAGAACAGATTACGGAGGTGCTTAACCGAGTACGTCACCCTTTTAATGTCAATTCGCTGGCGCTAGCGGCTGCCGAAGCAGCGCTCGATGATCAGGATTTCGTCGTCCGCAGCGTTACTGAGAATCTGAAAGGCCTGAAGCAACTCGCTTCTGGATTTGGCGAGCTTGGCCTCGGTTGGATTCCCTCGGTGGCCAACTGCATCTGCGTTCGCGTTGGCCCGAATGCTACCCAGATCTTCGAGTCGATGCTTCGCCAGGGAGTCATTGTTCGCCCCGTAGCTAACTACGGATTGACGGATTATCTTCGGGTCAGCGTTGGTTTGGAAGAGGAAAACGATAGGGTCATCGAAACCTTAAAGAACGCCCTCGCTGATTCGACTGGTTCTTGATCTCGTGATTCAAAAGGGGAAGATTCTGGACACCCTGGCGGTGATTGGGGTTGGGCTTATTGGAGGTTCCCTTGCCGGCGGACTCAAAGCACGTGGCGCGGTAGAGTCCGTCGTTGGCTGTGGAAGGAATATCAAAAACCTAGAGAACGCAGTTCAACAGGGGCTCATCGACCGCTATACGGATGACCCGATTTCGGCCGTCGCTGAAGCCGACATGGTATTGCTCGCCACGCCGGTTAATACTTTGATCCATATCCTGCCGGCGCTCTCCAAACATATGCGCCCGAACGCAGTCCTCACGGATGTTGGGAGTGTTAAATGTGAGGTCATCGACGCTGCACGGACCGCGCTCGGCGACAGATTTAAAAGGTTTGTGCCGGGGCATCCGATCGCTGGGCGAGAAAAGAGTGGAGCCCAGGCAGCGGAGACAGATCTGTTCCGGGATCACTGGGTCGTCTTGACTCCACTTGAAGACACCGACCAACAGGCTGTATCTTTGGTCGGAAAGGTCTGGGAAAGAGTGGAGGGGAAGGTTCGACTCATGAATCCCG
>DPVA01000189.1:5437-5719 GCA_003529705.1 Gammaproteobacteria bacterium
ACGGCACGATCAGATTCTTGGCATGACCAGCCATCTTCCCCACGCTGTTGCCTATGCCCTGGTCGCACAGTTGGGTGAACAGGAGCAGAGCGAGGACTATGCCACGCTGACCGCAGGGGGATTTTTGGATATCACCCGTGTTGCATCGAGTGATCCCGCGATGTGGCGTGATATTTTTCTACACAACCAAAGGATTACCGCGGATCTGATCCGGCAGCACCGGCAGGTGCTTGAAAGACTCGAACAACTGATCCGGGAAGGAGATGCCGAAGGCTTGCAGGC
>DPVA01000189.1:6038-7152 GCA_003529705.1 Gammaproteobacteria bacterium
TGGTTTGAATCGGCCAAGGCTTTGCGGTCCGAACTCCAGTGTGCAAGGGAGCAAACACGGTCTAAAGTGGGATGAGCGACATCGTCTCGACACCGAGCGGGGCGCTCGTGGGTGTGGCGAGGGTACCCTCGGATAAATCAATCAGCCACCGATCGGTAATATTTGGGGCAATCGCGAAAGGGGTAACACACGTTTCAAATCTGCTAGAGGGTGAAGATGTTCTCGCGACGATTGCTGCCTTTCGAAACCTCGGTGTACAAATTGAGGGCCCCGAGAATGGCTCGCTGATAATAACGGGGGCGGGTATGAAAGGTCTCGAGATTGGCGAGCCGGAACTGGACCTTGGGAACTCGGGCACCTCGATGAGGCTGTTGGCCGGACTTCTGGTGGGTCAACGTTTTAACACGCGACTTACGGGCGACGCATCATTGAGGCGTCGGCCGATGAGTCGAGTTGTCGATCCCCTGACCGAGATGGGTGCTGCGATAGAAGCGGTCGATGGTCATCCTCCTCTGCGTATTAAGGGTGGGGTCGTTCTCCAGGGTATCGAGTATCGTTTACCGGTGGCCAGCGCGCAGGTTAAATCTGCAGTTTTGCTGGCAGGGTTGTATGCGTCCGGCTCAACTACCGTTATTGAACCAACCCCGACTCGAGACCATACCGAGAGAATGCTTGCGGGATTTGCCGGCGCCAATTGGCATCCCGGAGACAGGTTTAGAACGGATTCGGAGCTTGAATTGTCGGGACAACGTCTCTCTGTTCCCGCCGACATCTCCTCGGCCGCGTTTCTGCTAGTAGCTGCGACGCTTCGTCCGAAAAGCGATCTGGTTTTGTCCGGCGTGGGTATCAACCCGACGCGCTCGGCGATAGTGGATATCCTTGAATTGATGGGCGCAGATATCGAGGTCTCTAGGAAGCGGATGGAATCGAACGAACCAGTCTGCGACTTCCGAGTTCGCTCAGCCTCACTGGTCGGGATCGATGTCCCGCCTGACTTGGTTGCAAATGCAATAGACGAATTTCCGGTTATTGCGGTGGCCGCGGCTGGCGCCGCCGGCGTCACACGTATTCGCGGCGCATCGGAGCTTAGATTCAAAGAGTCCGACAGGATTGC
>DPVA01000189.1:7473-8251 GCA_003529705.1 Gammaproteobacteria bacterium
TCGATGATTCGGGGACTTACGTCGCTTGGAATCGAGACCGTGGAATACCGGGACGGAATGGATATTACGGGGGGGCGTTTTTCTTCAGGTTCGGTTGAGAGCTTTGGAGATCATCGCATCGCTATGGCTTTTGCTGTTGCGGGCTGTATTGCTGAAGGGTCGATCGAGATAACAGATACCGACAATATTCGAACCTCATTTCCAGGTTTTGTCTCACTGATGAATTCCATGGGTTCGAATTTGAAGGTGCGGTCGTGACCGGTCACGCCGAGTCTGTACCACCTGTTCTCGCTATTGATGGACCAAGCGGGACCGGCAAGGGTACGATCGCCGGCCGGGTGGCCGAGCAACTTGGTTGGCATATCCTAGATAGTGGGGCTTTGTATCGCGCCATCGGGTTTCTTGCTGTCGAGAACCATATTGAGCCAAATGACATCCGTGCATTGCGAGTCCTTGCAGAGTCGAGTGTCGTCGAGTTTTCGTCGACCCCGACAGGCGTGAATATACTGGTCGATCAGCGCGACATCACGGAAGAGGTCCGCAGCGAGTCTGGGGCAAAAAATGCGTCGATTTACGCGAAGATACCAGCGCTTCGCGAGGCACTGCTCAAAAGGCAACGGGCGCTCCGGGCTCACCCTGGACTGGTGGCGGACGGTCGCGACATGGGCACTGTTGTTTTCCCCGATGCCTTTCTCAAGGTATTCCTCGACGCGTCAGCATCCGTTAGGGCAGAAAGACGTCATAACCAGTTGAGGGAAAAGGGTTTTGATGTTAAATT
>DPVA01000189.1:8556-8904 GCA_003529705.1 Gammaproteobacteria bacterium
AGGGTTTTGATGTTAAATTGCGCGGCCTTGAACGGGAGATCGCTGAGCGCGACGAGCAGGATCGGAAGAGAGCGGTATCACCCCTGGTGCCCGCCGTCGACGCAATCGTACTCGACACGTCCACGAAGGATATTGCCCAGGTGTTTACAGATGTAATGCAACTGGTCGATGAACGTTTGGTGGCGAAACGGTTCACCCGTGCGTAGGAAGAATTGGGGCCGGCCCAGTGCCGGTCGAAATCCACCTTTAACCTCGCCGCGCGCTGTTGCAGCGGCCCCTGCAGAAAATGTCAGAAACCTTTGAACAACTCCTTGAAGAAAGCCTGAAAGGCGCAGTGATGCAGACTGG
>DPVA01000087.1:0-2472 GCA_003529705.1 Gammaproteobacteria bacterium
TCTGGATGTCACGATAAAGGACGACATCAAACTTGCCTGAACCACTTCAGGTCTCCACCCCTGTGGTGTCGGATCCTAAAGCCAGTACACCGCTGATCGAAATTACCGGCGCTACAGTCTGTCGTGGCGATAACCGAGTATTTGATGATTTCAGTCTGACGCTCTCTCAGCATGAGAGTGTGGCGATTCTTGGTCCGAACGGCGCTGGTAAAACGACCTTACTGAAACTACTAATGCGGGAGATTTATCCTCTTTGGCGAGAATACCCGGTAGTCAGAATTCTCGGCAAGGAACGCAACGACATCTGGGAGCTACGGCGTCAGCTTGGCATTATCTCGGCCGACCTTCAGGAAATCTATTCACCGGAGGCACTTGGCCGACAGGTGGTGTTTTCAGGTTTTTTCAGCAGTGTTGGCATCTGGGGCCATCATAGGCTGACTCAGGACCAGCACGAGCAGGTGCAAACCGTGCTTGCGAGGCTGGATATTGAGGACCTTGCGGGCCGCCCGTTCGGAGAGTTGTCTTCGGGGCAGCAGCGCCGTTTGCTGCTTGGCCGCGCTCTGGTGAACGCACCAGCTCATCTGATCCTCGACGAGCCCACCAGCGGTCTGGATCTGGCTGCAACCTTTCAATATTTGCAGACTATGCGGCAGTTGATCCGTTCAGGCCATACGTTGGTATTGGTGACCCACCATATTCACGAGATTCCGCCAGAAGTGACCCGGGTCGTGATGCTGAATCAGGGTTGCGTCTGGGCGGACGGGCCTAAAAGCGAGATGCTGAGCGAAGCGCGCCTGTCCACGCTTTATGGCGTCAAGGTTCGTTTGGTGGAGTCGGCCGGCTGGTATCAGGCCCTGCCGGTCTGAGTGATCAGGAGTCTTGCGAGCCAGCCAAGATGGTTTTTGGCTGCGGGATTGCGTCGTATAGAATTGTGTTCTCGCTGTTATAGACCAGAAAATGCCGGCCTTTTGCCCGGGCGATCATGGTCACTCCGAGATCCTGCGCAAGTTCTAGGCCCATGTGGGTAATGCCGGAGCGCGATATCAGAATCGGTACACCCATATGCGCCGCCTTCATTACGATTTCGGAGGTCAAGCGGCCAGTGGTGTAGAAGATTTTGTCATTTCCCCCAATGTCTTCCAGCCACATTTCTCCGGCAATGGTATCGGTCGCGTTATGTCGGCCGACATCTTCGACAAAGTAGAGAATCCGCGAGTCCTCACACAGTGCACAACCGTGCACCGCCCCCGCGGCTCGGTAGATCTCGTTGTACGAATTAATCGTATTCAACAGCGCGTAGATTGTCGATTGATAAATCTCAACTCTTGGCAGCTGGGTGTCATAAAGTTTGTCCAAGGTACAGCTGAAGATGGTCCCTTGTCCGCAGCCACTGGTAACCGTGCGTTGAGCGATCTTTTCATGGAGGTCAATAATACCGTCGCCATGAGTGGTAAATACGTCAACCGTCTCACGATCCCAGTCGACACGAACCTCGGCGATTTCGTTGATATTGTCTATCAGCCGCTGATTACGAAGATATCCTAGTGCCAACTTCTCGGGGTAGGTGCCAAGCGTCATCAATGTGACTACCTCAGCCTCATCGACCTTTATGGTGAGAGGATGTTCTCCTGCAATATTGAGCTCGCGAGGCTCTCCGAATTCATCCCGAGCACGTACTCGCTGGGTCGGTTCCAGCCCAGCATTCGTCATAATCGGATGCCTATCTATCCGAGAGGTCTTATTCATTCTGGACTCGATGGCCTAGAGATATCACTAGATATTCTAAACCGACCCAGATAAAGTGAGAATCAGGAATTTCTCCCGCAAAATATGTATAAATGCCAAGTGACAATGATAAAGACGTTCATAGATGCTATGTAAATTCACTTTATAGGATAATTCGATAATGAATGGATGGGTGTATGTCGCTACGATGAACAACGTCGAGTCGGTGGTCAAGGTCTGCTGTTCAGTTGAGGATCCAGTCTTAACAATTAATCAATGGGCTGATCAGGCCGGAATCCCGGGAGTTGCTAATTTAAAGTACGCGGCACTTGTGGATTGCCCTCGTAGAGTTGAAGCTGCGTTCTACGAAGAGTTAAGAGAATTCAACACTAAGAATGATTGGTTTAAAGTGTCTGCGACCCGTGCGATGTCTGTAATTAAGTCAAATCGCAAGATGCGGTTGTTCCGCGAAAAGGGATCTTTAATAGATAAGATTTGATAGATCGGTGATCTGGCGTGATATGCGTAATGGATTAATTTTTGAGCCCGGCTTTTGGATAGATTCTTATTTCTATCCTAGCGCAGGTGATGGTTGTTACGGTGATTGCACGAGTTTTGATTTAGAATCTTGCACGACATCAAGTACGAAAAGTCAAATTTATAGATTTTGGGAGAGGTGGCAGAGCTAGGTTTATTGTGACGGTCTCGAAAACCGTTGTACCGAAAGGTACCGTGGGTTCGAATCCC
>DPVA01000087.1:2796-4101 GCA_003529705.1 Gammaproteobacteria bacterium
CGAATCCCACCCTCTCCGCCATCTGCCGATAACAGGCGAATCTGTCGCCACTCAACTTCAAGACCCGCTGCGAACCATCTGTGAGAAAAATGGAAGATTGTCTGTTTTGTGATTTCAGCAATGACGAGTTGATTGAGGAAGGGGAGTGTTCTTACGCACGCTGCGATGGCTATCCCGTGAGCGAACACCACACGCTGATCATCCCGAAAAGGCACGTTGCCTCCTTTTTCGAGCTTGACGAAGTAGAAGTGATCGACATGTACCGCATGGCGTTGAAAATGAAGGCCCGGATAGAATCAATGGATAAGACCGTCAGCGGTTTTAATGTCGGGATCAATGTTGGCCGGGACGCCGGCCAGTCTATATTCCACGTACACATGCATCTGATGCCGCGTCGAAAAGGGGACATTGATAACCCGCAGGGGGGTGTCCGGGGTGTGATCCCGTCCAAACGCACCTATGTAAGAAAAGGCGGTAGTGGTTCGGTTGTACCCGCGCCTACAGGAAGCCGTAGTTAACTTCCGCCTTGCCCCGGGACTGCTTCTCCCAGTACCTGTAGATTCCTAACGGCCGTCTGGTTGCCCTGGGCTGCAGCCTCACTGAACCAGTGGACCGCTACCGCACGGTTGGGTGCGACATCTTCATATCCGTTGAAGTAGAGCCAGCCCAGGTTGGTTTGCGCTGGCGCATAGCCCTGCTCAGCAGCCTTGTGATACCAGAATGCTGCGGTGCCGAGATCCTTATCGATCACAAAACCATCGACGAAGTAGTCGGCAAGGTCCGATTGCGCCCAGGCATTCCCTTCACGGGCAGCGAGTTGCACCGGCGCGAGAGCGGTGCTGAACATACCCATTGCCCGAGGTTTATCACGGTCTGTGCCCCGACCTAAAAGAAGCATTCGTGCAACACGAACCTGGGCCTGTGGTTCCCCGTCCTGGGCCAGCGGGGCGAGAAACTGAACCGCACGTTTGTAGTCTCCTTCGTAGTATGCCCTGACGCCGCTTTTTAGATTGAGGGCGGCCCGCTCGTCAGCGATTTCCTGGGCTTTGGATATGCGGTCGTCAGCCTCTGCCTGAAGGCGTTGCTGCTCCGCCTCAAGAAATTGCAGTCGCTGTAACTGGTTGCTTAGAATGACCAGATTCGGGTTTTTCGGGTCGACCGCCGCTGCCGCTTTAAGCCCCTGGGCGGCCAATCCAAGACGGTTTTGAGCCAGGGCATCACGCGCTTCATCAAGATAAACCTGCGTAACTCTTTCAACCCCATTGCGAGCTCTCGCGTTTGCCGGATCCATCTTAAGGACGGCGC
>DPVA01000087.1:4398-4789 GCA_003529705.1 Gammaproteobacteria bacterium
GGATCCATCTTAAGGACGGCGCGATAAAGTCCTAGAGCATTGTCGCCGGGAGGCGTCCGGAGACGGTTTTCATCGAACGCCGCCGACGCGTCGGCCAGTAACCTTTCTATTTTCTGTTGCTGTTCGCGCTCCCGCTGCGCTTTTTCGGCCTCAAGTTTTGCCAAGGCCTGTTCCTGTTTCCAGATATTCTCAGCTTTGTCGATTCTTGATCGAGTGGCAGTCAAACGCGCTTGATCGCCGATGGCTTTTATAGCGTTATCAAGCAGTTGTCTTGCGTTGGAAAAGTCGCTTTTTTGGGTGAGTTTGTCGATAGCGGCAATAGTTCCATCGGTAACCCGCGCAATACCCTGTTGGGCTGCCGAGTTATCCGGATCCATCTTAAGGACGGCGC
>DPVA01000087.1:5101-11205 GCA_003529705.1 Gammaproteobacteria bacterium
GGATCCATCTTAAGGACGGCGCGAAACTCGCTGTATGCATTCGCATCGGGTGGGCTGATCAAGTGTCCGTCCTTAAGATAGGTTTGCGCCCGAGCGAGATGCGGTCCACTCAATCGCAAAAGTGTTTCTGCATCGCGATAGGCATTGGCACGTGCGAGATCATCCTCTCTTGCGAATTCAGCGACCTCCGATTGCCCGGCATCTTCTGGAAATACGGTTTGAGAGTCCACAAAGCCTGGAGAGTCTGAAGGGGTTAGATCGGTTGCACCAATGATCTCAATCGTTGTACTTGAGGGTCGAATGTCGTGCGCCCCGGGGGGCGTGACAAGAAGGTACAGCAGATAAACCGCAGTCAGCACCAGAAGAACGCCGATACCGAACCGGACTGAATAAGCACGCAACGGAGCCGAAAGTTGCTCCAGCAGTTTCTTTCCGTCAAAGCCAGCTCGTGTCCTGGTAGATGCTTTCACTGACTCGCGGCGCTGGGGCGGAAGCGAAAGGTCATCGAATTCAGGATCAATCAGTACGTGCCCTGCATTTTCAAGATCGTCGGCAATCGTTAGTGGAGTCCGGTCACCAGACAGGCCAGTGTGAATTACGCCGTGTTTCTCAGAATCGTGAAGTCCGCCGGCAATGAGGGGCTCCCGTCGACTGCCCTGGGTATTTGTTTCGCTCGCCTCGTGACCAAAGAAGTTTATATTTTTTCGATCTCCTGGGACGGGATTAGGTGTGTCCAACACATTTTTTGTTTTATCGAACGCGCTCAGAACAATCGCAGAAGCGCCCCGGACACGGTTCGCCGCCGGGTCGTGGGACTCGTCGCCAACTGAAGTTTTCCGATCACGGTCTCTACTGCGCGCAGGGCTGCCAGTCTTTTCAAGCCCAATACTCAGACCGGGAGGATCGGCATCCTCTAAAGGGAGTAAGGGGTCGGAATCGAGGGCTGCGATAAGTTCAGCCGCATTCTGCGGCCTGGCAATTGGATCGAGCCGTAACAGGCAGTCAATCAGCGACAGGATAGATAGCGAGAAAAACCCCTTTCCGGTATTAACAGCCGCAGGAAGTGGATCCCCCAATCCCTTGTCGGCCGCCTCAAGCCGCACAAGCGCATCCACGGGGGCGGTGCGGCAGACACCGTGATAGAGAATTGCACCCAGTGCATAGTAGTCTGTCCACTGACCCAGTTGTCCTCGGAAGCTTGCAAGTTCTGGCGCACGAAAATCGTGTACCGAATGCGCATCCGGTGGAGGGTAGTGAAACTTATCCGTACTGAATCCACAGATCACCAATTGATCCTCATTGGCAAGCAGAATTCTTGCTGGAGTCAATTCCAGATGTAGGCCGCCTGCATCGTGTGCAGCATCGAGATAGGTTATTGCAGAATACAGGATGGCCTTGAGGGTTTCTTCTGGAAGGCGCTGCCCCGTTTCTAGCAGGTCGGCCAACGAAGCCCGTACTGGAAGATCAATGGAGTACCAGGCGGCCCCATCGTTTTCTTCGTAGTGTGCAACCCGCCCAGGGTGGTCGAGTTGGCTGAGTACCCGTGCCAGGCGCAGAAACTCGGTCAACCCTTGCTCAAAGTCGGAGTTAAACTGGGCGTCACAAAGCAGCAGGGATACGCCATCGGTGTCCCGGACGGCAAATTGAACCGGGAAGTACTCCTGGACAACGATCGTCCCCTCATTGGCGAGATAGGTGTACCCGCTATCAGAGGTTCCCAGCAACCTTGAGATGACGTTCGGACCAAGCGCCGCTCCCATTGCCAATGGAGCGGCTTGGAGCGTATCGGGTTCGGGGGTTTCTGCTGGAGCGGCTTTTTCGTTAGATTTGGGATTTTGCGTATCTGTTGTCATCGTGATACGGGCATACCTTTATCAGCGTTAACCTTGCAGGCGTCGACCCCGGTATCGGGAATCATCGTCAGACAGATCGCGTTAGCGGGGTCCGCACTTGCACAGGATCGGAAATGGGCTCAACCAGCGTGGTCATATAATACCTCGGTTAGCAGATAGCGAATAGGGATGACCGGATCTTTTAGGGCCGGAAAGTCAAAGAAACAAGGTTGAAGCCGGGCCTTTTCGCGCAGGGTCCAGGGCGATCAGCCGGTTTTAAAACCTCGCTTTTTAGCAGGAGCAAAATGATTTCATCAAGTCGACGGATGGCGTTCGTTCAGCAGCCGATTATCCCGGTGATTGGAGATCTCATTCTGGCGAATTCGGGGACCATTTCCCTGGGACAAGGGATAGTCCATTATCCGCCGCCAGGGGGTATCGAGGGCCATATCCGCACATTTTGGGATGATCCATCGGCGCATCACTATGGCCCAGTGGAAGGCTTGGCACCCCTGCGGTCTGCACTCGCGGAGAAACTCACTCGGGAGAACCAGATTTCGCTTGAGGGTAGGGAAGTCGTCGTGACGGCCGGAAGCAATATGGGATTCTTGAACCTCTTGCTGGCGATCACGGATCCTGGCGACGAGGTGATTCTGCCTAAACCGTTCTACTTCAATCAGGAAATGGCGGTGCGGATCGCCGACTGTATTCCGGTCACGGTGCCCACAGATTCGCAGGGGCATCTGGAGATCGATGCTATTGAAGCCGCTATGTCGAAAAAGACCCGGGCTGTGGTTACGGTATCGCCCAACAATCCTACAGGAGTCGTGTATCCCGAAACTGCCCTGAGGACAGTGAACAGCCTGTGCCGGGAACACAGGATCTACCATATCAGCGACGAAGCCTACGAGTATTTCCTCTACGATGGCGTTGAGCATTTTTCTCCGGGTGCGATTGAAGGTGGTGAGTCGCACACCATCTGTTTGTACTCGTTAAGTAAGGCATATGGCTTCGCCAGTTGGCGTATTGGATATGCGGTAATTCCCGAAGAATTGTTTGGAGCCTTGAGAAAGGTCCAGGATACGAATGTGATCTGCGCAACTGCGATTTCTCAGTACGCTGCATTGGGAGCTATTAAGGCCGGTGTGGATTATTGCCGGCCTTATCTTGCCGATATGGCAATTGTCCGCCGTCAGGGCGTTGACGCATTGAACATGCTAGGTGACAAAGCAAGCCTGTTGCCAAACTCGGGAGCGTTTTACCTTTTTGTAGAGGTACCTGCCTTTGATGGTGACGGCCTTGATCTTGCTCGGGTTTTGATTGAACGCTTCGGGGTTGCAGTTATTCCGGGCAGCGCGTTCGGGGTAACCGATCGATGCGCATTTAGGGCGTCTTTCGGCGCCCTCCAGAGCGACAGCGCGCTCGCCGGGCTCGACCGCTTGGTAACCGGTCTAAAAACCTTGACCTGACTCGAGCGGGTTTGCGTCGAGGCCTTAACTTAGATACTCTTTGGCGCCTCTGCGGAGAGGTGGCTGAGTGGTTGAAAGCGCACGCCTGGAAAGTGTGTATACGTTAATAGCGTATCGAGGGTTCGAATCCCTCCCTCTCCGCCATTTTCACTTCTTCGCCCAGCAGTTACTTCTCTGAACGGTAAAAGTAGTTCGTGCGGAAACGCTCCATGAGGTAATCTCCGTAGCGTATTGGCATCTCATCCTTGACAGATGTTGCGGAAGACACTTTGGCCTGAATTGTCGCGTCAAAGTTGGGGTCATAGAAAAAAGCTGTGGAGTATCGTTCTTTCTGGTTGAGAACAACGCGGTGTGGAGTCGAGGGCCAGCGTCCTCCAGAGATGATAGAAAGCATATCTGCCACATTCAAGATCAGAGTATTCCTGAGTGGAGGTAGCGGTATCCAGGTTCCGTCTGTTCCTTGCACCTCCAGGCCGCCCGTCGAATCCTGCGCAACCAGGGTCAAAAAACCATGGTCCGTATGGGGCGCGGATCCGAATTCATTCGGATGATCAGCAGCACTGGCGGCAGGATATCTTAGTAATCGCAGAAAGATTGTGGGCTCATCGAACCAATTTTTGAAAGCATCAGGCCTGAGTCTCAATGCGACAGCCAGCCGCTGCGTCAGTTCGTCCGCAAGCGCCCGCATTGCCTCGAAGTAGCGCAAACATTGTGTCCGAAAAACACCGCCCAGGGATTCAGGCCACTGGTTGGGCCCGAAAATTGCACTGTCCCAGCGGGGGTGGTCGGGCGAAACCGACTGCATCACCATAAAAGACTCAGACCGGTTGGGATGAGTGGCCGTCACCACGCTAGAGGTTACGGTTTGACTCGCACTTTGCCCGATATAGCCACGATGAAAAGGGTTGACCGCGATCGCGTTTTTGTCTTCTTCAGATAACTCATGGAAGACTCGGTTGGCCTCAAAGATCTGAGAGTGTTGGGCATCGGTGATCCCGTGGCCTTGAATATAGCAAAAGCCATGGGTGGCCAGGGCCTGGTCGAGAGCGTTCGCAATAACCGGGTCCGAAACTGCCGACATCCCGGATCGGATATCAATGCACGGAATTTCACCGATCATTCCCAAGGCCCGAATTTAAGTGAGATTGGCAGAATACCATGCGCCACCTCGATACCGTTATCAGATTTATGGAATCACAAAGGCAGGAAGAGCAAAAGACCTTGAGGCTGACCCGGCATAGGTTAAACTCCGCGGCCATTGTATTTATCCACGATTGACTATTTGAGAGAGGCTATGACAGCAAACCAGCCAGACACTTCCAGCCCGGATAGGAGCGGGCCACCTACGACCGAGTACCGTATTCTGATTCTGGGCGCCTCCTACGGCTCTTTGCTATCGACTAAGTTGGTGCTTGCAGGGCACCACGCGACGCTTGTCTGTCGCGAGGCGACCGCGGCTATTTTCAATACAGAAGGCTCGATAGTCAGGATGCCGGTCAGAGGGCGTGATGGACTGATCGAAGTGGATTCCGGTAGTCTTTCGGGTTCACTTCACGCAACTGTTCCTGAGAAGGTTGATCCCGCCGAGTTCGATCTCGTTGTGCTTGCGATGCAGGAGCCTCAATACAGTGCAGTGGGCGTCCGCGAACTGATCGGTCGGGTCGCCGCTTCTGGCGTCCCGACGATGGCTATTACCAATATGCCGTTGTTGCCCTACCTTGCACGGATTCCAGGCATTGAGACTGGGAGTTTACGGCCCTGCTTCCTGGAACCTGAACTTTGGGATTCTTTCGATCCGGACCTGATGACGTTGTGCAGTCCTGACCCACAGGCGTTTCGTCCGCCTGAAGAAAAACCTAATGTGCTCCAGGTGCGGTTACCTACAAACTTTAAAGCGGCAGCCTTTGCCGATGCAGGACATACAAGGATGTTGCGCGATCTAGATTTAGGGATTGAGGCCGCACGTTTCCAGAGCCCGGAGCATGGCACACTAGAGTTGCCGGTGAAGCTTAGGGTATACGACTCGGTCTTTGTTCCGCTCGCAAAATGGGCCATGTTGATGGCTGGGAACTATCGTTGCGTTCAGGCCGGGGAGATGAGGCCGATTAAGGATGCGGTTCATGGTGACCTCGATGCGAGTCGGGCCGTCTATGACTGGGTGGTGGAGGTTTGTATTGGCCTTGGCGGAGACATTTCGGATTTTGTACCTTTCGAGAAGTACGCTAAGGCCGCCAGTTCGCTCGCCAGCCCCTCGTCTGCCGCCCGGGCACTGGCGGGCGGCGCGAAGAATATTGAGCGGGTTGATAAACTAGTCTCTTTAGTAGCGGCCCAACAAGGCAAGCATCTAGAAGTTGTGGATGAGACGGTGGCGCTGGTCGAAAAGTGGTTGAGCCAGAATCGCGACGCTTAAGAAGGCCGGAATCGATGAGTGTCCGGGAGAAAGGACGGGCAACAAACGTCCGGGATGAAGAGCCTAGAGCGTTGCACCATGGTCGGCGACCCCGTGCTGTGAGAGTTGGATCGTAAGGTATTCGTAGGCATCGTCAACGGAATCCGTTAGTAAAAACAAGTCCAAATCATCTTCACTGATTGTGCCATGCTTGATCAGCGTCTCGAAATTAATGGCTTCCTGCCAGAAAGAGGTGTCATAGAGCACAATTGGTAGGCGCTTTCGAATCTTTCCCGTTTGCAGAAGGGTTAGAATTTCAAATAATTCGTCTAGGGTTCCAAAGCCGCCGGGAAAGAACACCACCGCTTTCGCCAAGTAGGCAAACCAGAACTTGCGCATGAAGAAGTAGTGGAA
>DPVA01000108.1 GCA_003529705.1 Gammaproteobacteria bacterium
GTAGTTTTACCGTGGTCAACGTGGGCAATAATTGCCACGTTTCTTAAATCTTCTATTGCGGGGTGCATCCCGGGAAATCCTGAGTAGAGTGGTCGAAGGAACTGCGGTGGCGCATTATAGGGGCGCAAACCATTTATGTCGCCAACCCAAGCGTGAAAAGAAGGTTACGCTAAGCAGATAGGGTAACGAACGTCTTCCGGAGGCGGTGATGCTTCAGCGAAGTGTCGCCTCCGCTGCAGCAGCCTGACCCTGAATCCGCTCGCGGTAGAAAAGATAAACCCCGGCGCCCACGATGAGTGCCATGCCGATGGCCTCAAATGTCGACGGGACGTCCCCGAAAATCATGAAGGAAAGAATCAGCACCGTGGCCAACCCACTGTACTCGTAAGGAGAAATCACCGCCGGGTCAGCGATACGGTACGCGCCGTGCAGCAAAAGGAAGCCAGTAGTCCCGATTCCGGTTACTAATACAAGATAAAAGTTGAGGGCGCTACTATCAAACTGCCACGGGTGCGACAGAAACTCTATTCCATTAATTCCCAAGGAAGCCAAACTGCCGTCACCGAAAAAGAGTCCCATTAAACCAGACAGAACCGTCGTTACCAGATACATCACGATGATCTGCTGATAAACCGTATCTTTGTCTGCGGTTTTCTTGGCAATCAATATCGAGGTCGTATAAAGCACCGCGACTAATAATGGCAAAAGGTAAACCCAATTGAACTCCCCGGTTTCAGGCCTTGCGATAAATATGACGCCAGAAAATCCCACGAGCATCGCTACCCACCGGCGTACCCCTACCGAACTGCCAAACACCACGACGGATAAGATGGTTATGAGAAAAGGACTCACCATAAAGAGCACTGTAGCGTTCGCGATAGGCACTTTCGACTGGGCAAAATAAAATGTCGCATAGCCAAAAAAGAAAGCGACTCCTCGATAGAGGGAGAGTCCAGGATAGGCTGTCCATAGCCTGATCGACTGTCCCATGAGCGTTTGAAACCCAAGAATCAGGAGCACCCCCAGCAGGGAGCGATAAAAAAGGATCTGGAATAAAGAGACGTCTTCTGAGAGCAGCTTAATGATGACATCTTGAACTGCAAACACAGACATCGAGATGATTACCAGTCCGATCCCTCGATTGTTTTGCTGCTGACCCTTTATCATTTTTTATCAAGCCCGACCGCCACTGGGCCGGATTCTAGATACAACAATCCAGATCTGGTCGCGGATGTCGTGTCAGCAATGGCCCAGGTCGCTTCCAAGTCGATAGGTACAAAAGCGGGGATCGTGCTACCTCAATGGAAAAGTCTCGCTCTGAATAATGTGTATAGAGGCTTGACCCCTGTGATATCGTCCGCTCCCTGAAAATCCCGCTTATTTACAAGTGGCCGTGGCGTTTGCCTTATTCATTCTTTAAGCAAGACTCTGACCCTCGAGCCCTGACGATCCATGAAAAGTCCAATCGCCGCTTATCGACAGATTTTTGTGACTAACGCTCGCCTGGTGGTTTTCAGTTTCCTCATGGCTCTGTACTCGAGCTTTGGTCAGACCTACTTTATTGGCGTATTCGGACCGCAGATTCAGTCCGAGTTCGGTCTCAGCCACACCCTCTGGGGAACCATCTATCTGGCCGGCACGCTGATCAGTGCCCTGCTGATGCCCTTCACCGGTGCGCTGATTGACCGCTTCTCGCTGTCGGGCTATGCGCTTGTGGTCGGGGTGGCGCTGCTTGCCGCCTGCGCCTATACCGCAGTAGTGGCAGGCCCACTAATGCTGGTGGTAGCGATCTTTCTGCTGAGACATTCCGGGCAGGGACTTGCCTCGCACGTCTCGATTACCAGTATGGCGCGCTATTTTGATCGTGAACGGGGTCGTGCGATTGCAGTTGCCTCTTTGGGTTACAGCGTCGGCGAAGCTGTACTGCCGTTTCTCGCCGTGGTCTTGATCGCCGTGGTGGGCTGGCGCTGGACGTATGGCAGCGCGGCAATCCTGATCGGAGTAACCCTGATTCCAGCAACGGTCTGGCTCTTGAGCAACCACGACCGTTTTCATCGCCAGTATCTCAGGCAACTCTCCACCAAGGACAATCCTGCGACAGCGAATGTGGTTTCGTGGACAAGAGGACAGGTACTACGTGACCTGCGATTTTATGTCATGAGCCCCGGAATACTGTCCTCGCCAATGATCGTGACGGCTTTCTTTTTCCATCACCTTAATATCGCCGATGCTAAAGGATGGTCTGGAGAATGGATTACCGGCAACTATGTCTTTTTTGCACTTGCGGGCATCATCACGGTGCTACTGGCGGGACCACTCGTTGATCGCTTTCGAGCCGTGCGCGTAATTCAGATTATGCTGATTCCGCTGGTCTGTGCGTGTTTCATTCTCGCGGTTGCAAATCATCCGTTCTGGGTGATCCCCTATATGATCATGATGGGCATACATACGGGACTCATCCACACATCGGCATCGGCTATGTGGGCAGAACTCTATGGTCCCAAGCACCTCGGTGCTATCAAAAGTCTGTATCTCGCTTTAATGGTTTTTGCGTCGGCCTTGGGCCCGGTCGTGATGGGTATGCTGATAGACGCCGGACTCAGCATATACTGGGTCTGCAATTTCTTTGGTATCTTCATTTCAACAGGAGCGCTCCTGGTGATTGTCGCCCTGCGCATGAGGCCCAACATACGCCAGAATCAGACTGCCTGACTACCTATGACTGAATCTGCTGAAGCCGCGGGAGATTATCAGGGTCTGGGGCCTGAACAAGTCCTCGCTGCCGTTGACAGTCAGGGGCTGCATTGTGATGGCCGACTGCTCGAGATGAACAGTTTTGAGAACCGGGTATACCAATTGGGTCTTGACGACGGCAGCGCACTCATCGCCAAGTTCTATCGCCCTGATCGCTGGAGCATAGAGGCGATTCTTGAAGAGCATGCCTTTTCTCTAGATCTGGCGTCGCAGGAGGTAGATTTGGTGCCGCCTATGACCGATGCGAGTGGAAACACACTGCGGTCTTTCCGCGAATTCCGCTTCGCCCTATTTGAACGACGCGGTGGACGAGCGCCCGATTTTGAAGATATTGATCAGTTGCGCCAGCTCGGACGCTTTATAGGGCGCCTGCATGCGATTGGGAGGGAAAAACGGTACCAGCACCGGCCAATACTCGATGTCACGACCTTTGGCACTGAATGTATGCGGTTTCTTCTAGAGCAAGAATTCATTCCAGCCGATCTAACCCCAGCCTACCAGTCGCTGGGCGAAGACCTAATCCAACGGGTCACCTGGTGCTATCAGCGCTGTCCGAACCTGAGACTGATCCGGACACATGGTGACTGCCATCGTGGCAATATCCTCTGGACCGAAGACAGGCCGTATATGGTGGACCTGGATGATTCCCGAATGGCGCCCGCCGTGCAGGATCTCTGGATGTTTCTTTCGGGAGAGCGGGAGGAACGCG
>DPVA01000227.1:0-221 GCA_003529705.1 Gammaproteobacteria bacterium
GGTCGATCTCGCACGGAGCCAGAACCGACTTGGCGGCTCGGCGCTGGCCCAGGTGTTTGGTCAGGTGGGTAACGAAGTTCCTGATCTCGATTACCCGGACGATCTTTGCGCGTTTTTTGCAGCGACCCGCGAACTGCTGGCGCAGAGTCTCGCGCTCGCCTACCACGACCGGTCCGACGGTGGGCTTGTCGTCGCCCTTTTAGAAATGGCTTTCGCCAGCC
>DPVA01000227.1:552-1033 GCA_003529705.1 Gammaproteobacteria bacterium
CTGTTCGCTTGATATTGATATCGGGAATACGGACGACCCCCTGGCGATGCTTTTCTCTGAGGAACCCGGCGCGGTGATTCAGGTAAGCAAAAACGAGGTGGAACGTGTTCAGGACATATTCGACAAGGCGGGTATCGGCGCTTGGGTCCGCCCGGTGGGGTCCACCGTGAATGAGCCAGACTCTATTCGTATCATCGGCAACGACACGGTGCTGCTCCAGGAGAGCCGGGCTGGTCTTCACCAGACCTGGTCGGAACTGACCTCCCGGATGCAGGGACTTCGTGACAACCCTGAATGTACCGTTCAGGAATTCGACCGGCTCAAGGACCTTTCAGACCCGGGCCTCAGCGCGATTCTGACATTTGATCCTGCACGCAACCCTGCGACTCGCGCCATCCTTGGCGGCCACCGGCCCCGTTTGGCGGTCCTGCGTGAGCAGGGTGTCAATGGCCACATGGAAATGGCAGCCGCTTTCGACCGC
>DPVA01000227.1:1334-3730 GCA_003529705.1 Gammaproteobacteria bacterium
AATGGCAGCCGCTTTCGACCGCGCGGGATTTGCCGCGGTGGACGTGACAATGTCTGATCTTCAAGACCAACGCCATCACCTCAAGGACTTTCAGGGGCTCGTGGCCTGCGGGGGGTTTTCTTTCGGGGATGTGCTCGGCGCAGGACAGGGCTGGGCGAAATCGATTTTGTTTGAACCCATGCTGCGCCAGCAGTTTGAGGCTTTCTTCACCCGCGAGGAGATTTTTGCACTGGGCGTGTGTAATGGCTGTCAGATGATGGCGGCGCTCAAGGATTTGATTCCGGGCGCGCAGCATTGGCCACGCTTTGGCGCCAACCAATCAGGACAGTTTGAATCGAGGGTAATCATGGTCGAGGTCCTGCCAAGCGACTCAGTGCTGCTTCAAGGCATGGCCGGGACCCGGATTCCGGTCGTGGTCGCACACGGCGAGGGCCGCGCACAGTTCGCCCAGGACACCCTGAAGATGCTTCGTGCCGGAAATCAGGTCAGCCTGCGGTTTGTTGATAACTACGGCAGGACAACCGACCGATATCCGTTTAACCCCAACGGGTCAACGGACGGAGTGACAGGACTTTGTGCGGCAGATGGCCGGGTGACGATCATGATGCCGCATCCTGAGCGGAATTTCCGCACGGTCACCAACTCCTGGCACCCCGAGGACTGGGGTGAGCATGGTCCCTGGCTGAGGATTTTCCAGAACGCCAGGGCGTTCGTCGACTGATAGCGCCCTAGGCGCTTCGACCCCAAGATCACATCGCGCTGTAGGAGGGGCCGCCCCCGCCTTCGGGAGTTACCCAGGTAATATTTTGGCTCGGGTCTTTGATGTCACATGTCTTGCAGTGCACGCAGTTCTGCGCGTTGATCTGAAAACGTTGCTCTGATTCTTCTCCAATGATCTCGTATACGCCGGCGGGACAATAGCGCTGCGCCGGTTCCGCCCACTTCGGCAGATTGGTCCTGAGCGGGATCTCGTTGTCCGCAAGCTGGAGGTGAACCGGTTGGTCTTCCTCGTGATTGGTGTTACTCAGAAACACTGAGCTGTTTTTGTCGAAGGTCAGGACCCCGTCGGGCTTGGGATATTCAATCGGCGTGACGTTGCCGCTTTCCTTGAGTGACGCATGATCCCAGGAGAGGTCCTGCAGGGTGAAAGGCATCTTGCCGCGCAGCCAGTTCTGGTCGACGTAATTGAAAGCGCCGCCCAGATACGGACCGAACTTGTGCAAGGCCGGGCCGAAGTTGCGCGCGGCTTTGAGTTCAGGATAGAGCCACGAACAACGCATGTGAGATTCATAATGGGTGTGATCCTTGCCGCCGGGATCCCCATCCAATAACACCTGCATGATGGTATCCGCCGCCAGCATGCCGGATTTCATTGCGGTGTGGGTCCCTTTGATCTTAGCGAAGTTCAGAGTGCCGGCGTCACATCCAACAATGAAAGCACCGGGTAGCGACATCTTGGGCAGGGAATTCAACCCGCCCTTGGTGATGGCACGTGCTCCATACGAGAGCCGTTCACCTCCCGCCAGCGTTGGCGCAATCACGGCGTGGGTCTTGAAACGCTGCAATTCATCGAAAGGACTAAGGTAAGGGTTCTCATAGTTCAGATCCACAATCAGCCCCAGCGCGACCTGGCAGTCTTCCAAATGGTAGAGGAATGCGCCCCCTGACGCATGATTTTCTGACAAGGGCCAACCAGCGCCGTGGATCACGAGTCCCGGCTGGTGCAGCGCAGGATCTATCCGCCACAACTCCTTCAGGCCAATGCCGTAATGCTGGGGAGAGCGGTCGTGATCAAGCGCGTACTGGCGGATGAGTTGCTTGCCCAGATGGCCCCGGCAGCCCTCCGCAAACACCGTATACTTCGCGTGGAGTTCCATTCCAGGTTCATAAGCGGCCTTTTTCTCACCATTTTTACCCCGTCCCATCTCCCCGGTTGCAACGCCTTTAACGCCTCCTTTGTCATCAAACAGGACTTCACTCGCCGGAAATCCAGGATAAATCTCAACGCCCAAGGACTCAGCCTGTTCGCCGAGCCAGCGCACCACCTGTCCGAGACTGACGATGTAGTTACCATGGTTGTGCATGGTACGTGGCGCGAAGGCATTGGGGATCTTTACAGCTTTTTCTGGTCCCGTGAAAAAGTAGATTTCATCGCGCGTCACCGGGGTGTTCAGCGGTGCGGCACGTTCTGCCCAGTCCGGGAAGAGTTCATTCACTGCAGTGGGTTCGATTACGGCACCCGAGAGAATGTGCTCCCCGACCGCCGCGGCTTTCTCAAGTACGACGACACTGAGTTCATGCTCATTTTCCCCTGCAAGCTGCATCAGCCGACAGGCCGTTGCCAGTCCGGCTGGGCCTGCACCCACAACAACGACATCCACTTCCATGGATTCGCG
>DPVA01000027.1 GCA_003529705.1 Gammaproteobacteria bacterium
CGCGAAGAACCGTTTACCCTTCGTATCGGCTTGGGGATTGCCCTCGGTTTCGGCAGTGTGGCAGCCCTGCTTGGTCCGGAGGCGCTCGCCGGCCTCACCGCACCGCTCCTTGCGCAGTTGGCAGTCCTTCTGAGCGCCGTATGCTACGGTGCCTCGGCAACGTTCATTCGCTATTTCACCAAGCCTGCGCACTGGCCATCGCTGGCATCGGGAGCAATGTTCACCGCATTTACCTTTTCGCTACCATCAACAATTATCCTAGAGACGCCTTGGACTCTCCAACCAGAACCCCAAGCGATCATTGCCATGCTTTATCTTGGAATAGGGTCGACTGCGGTGGCCAGCCTGATTTTTTACTACCTGATTCCCCGGTTGGGCGCCAACCGGTCAGCGCAGGTAAATTATTTTATCCCGGTTCTTGGGGCGTTTTGGGGCGTCATCTTCCTGAGAGAGCAACTCTCACTGAGGATGTTGCTGGCTCTCATCCTAATCCTGATTGCGGTGGCTGTGATTCAGCCCCACAAACCAAGACACTGAACCAAATACTTCAGACTCAAGCCAGCAACTGGCGGACCATATAGGGAAGTATCCCTCCGTGACAGTAGTAGTCCCATTCTTTAGGGGTGTCGATCCGTACCCGGGCGGTGAATTCCTGCTGGCTCCCATCTGCCCGGATCATCTCGACCCGCACGTCAGCCGCGCCGACTTCAGGATGAGTTATATTGAAAACTTCGGTCCCTACGATTTTAAGATCCGCCGCGCCCTGCCCCTCAAGAAACTGCAGGGGCAACACCCCCATGCCCACGAGATTGGAGCGATGAATTCGTTCAAAACTTTCGACCAACACTGCCTTAACACCGAGCAGCGCAACCCCCTTGGCCGCCCAATCCCGCGAAGACCCGGTACCGTACTCCTTGCCTCCGATTACCACCAATGGCGTATCTGTTTCGGCATATCGCTGCGCGGCTGCGAAGATGGTCATCTGCTCTCCTGACGGCTGAAAACGGGTCCATCCCCCCTCGGTCCCCGGCGCCATCTCATTACGCAGACGAATGTTCGCGAAAGTCCCGCGCATCATGACCTCATGATTGCCTCGACGTGATCCGTATGAGTTGAAGTCAGTCGAAGCGATGCCATGTTCGCCCAAGTATTCACCCGCAGGGCTATCCGCCTGAATCGCTCCCGCGGGAGAAATATGATCGGTGGTAATGCTGTCTCCAAGAACAGCTAGCGCCCGAGCCCCTGTGACTGTCGGTATACCGGGCACCTCCGTGCTCATTCCCTCAAAGTATGGCGGGCGCCGCACATAGGTGGAATCCGAGTCCCACGAAAACCGGGTTCCTGCACTGACCGGCACTGCCTGCCATAGATCATCTCCACGGAACACATCCGCATAGCGGGCCCGAAACATTTCCCGGGTCACGTGAGCATCAACGGCTCGGTTGATCTCTTTGGTCTGCGGCCAGATATCACTCAACATAACGGGTTGCCCCTGCGCATCCAAACCGATGGGTTCGGATGTGAATTCAATATCGGTAGTCCCCGCTAATGCGTAGGCAACCACCAGAGGCGGCGAGGCCAGAAAGTTCATCCGCACATCGGCGTGAATCCGGCCTTCAAAATTGCGGTTTCCTGACAATACCGAACAGACAATCAACTCGCTCTCTTTTATTGCGGAACTCACCGCGTCGGGCAACGGTCCAGAGTTACCAATACACGTAGTACACCCATAGCCAACAACTGCAAAACCGATTTCTTCAAGATCATCCAAAAGCCCAGCATCCGAGAGATAATCCGTCACTACCTGAGACCCTGGTGCAAGTGAGGTCTTAACCCAGGGCTTCGTTGAAAGTCCCCGCTCCCGGGCGTTTCGGGCCAGCAGTCCCGCCGCCATAATCACTCCAGGGTTCGAGGTATTAGTGCAACTCGTGATCGCTGCAATCACGACAGCAAGGTCCGGGAGGCTGTGCTCTACGCCCTCCAGGGTCAGTGACTGCTTTCGCGGATTGCCCCCTTCGCGGGCAGCGTCCAGGGCTTGGGCAATCTGATCCTTGGCCTCGCTGAGAGCGATTCTGTCTTGGGGACGTTTGGGTCCTGCGATACTGGCCACCACATCTGCAAGATTCAGCCTGACGGTGTCGTCGTACTGCGCTGGCGTCATATTGGACGTTCGAAAAAGGCCCTGACGACGACTATACGCCTCAACCAACGCAATTTCGTCTTCGGAGCGCCCGGTCAGCCGTAAATAGCTCAGGGCTTCATGATCGATTGGAAAAAATCCGCAGGTGGCCCCATATTCTGGCGCCATATTAGCAATGGTGGCCTTATCCGCCAGCGAAAGATAATCGAGGCCATCACCGAAAAACTCGACAAATTTTCCAACGACCCCTTTGCGCCGCAAAATTTCAACTACGGTAAGCACCAGGTCTGTTGCCGTTGCCCCCTCAGTCAAGGTGCCAGTAAGCTCGAAGCCCACCACCTCTGGGATCAACATGGTTACGGGCTGTCCCAGCATAGCCGCCTCTGCCTCAATTCCCCCCACGCCCCAACCCAGCACACCTAGTCCATTAACCATCGTGGTATGGGAATCGGTTCCAACAACCGTATCGGGGTAAGCGATATCACTCCCGTTCACTTCACGGCTAAATATGACGCTCGCCAGGTACTCGATATTGACCTGATGGACAATCCCGGTCGCCGGAGGCACTACACGGAAATTGCTGAATGCCGTCTGACCCCAACGCAAAAAGGCGTAACGCTCGGCGTTTCGACTGTACTCCAGTTCCGCATTGCTTTTCAGCGCCTGGGGCTTACCGAAATGATCGACCATGACTGAATGATCGATCACGAGATCAGCGGGAGAAAGTGGGTTCACCCTGTCCGGATCACCTTTCAGAGTTGAAACCGCTTCACGCATCGCGGCAAGATCAACCACCGCAGGTACCCCGGTAAAATCCTGCATCAGAACCCGGGCTGGCGTGAAAGCAATCTCGGTTTCACTTCCCGCCGAAGGCTTCCACCCTGCCAACACCTCGATATCGTCGACCGTCGAGTTAACTCCGTCTTCGGTTCTGAGAAGATTTTCCAGGAGAATCTTTAAGGTCACTGGCAATCCGCGGAGATCAAAGCGTGGTTCGAGGGCCTCGAGCGCGTAAATCTGGTAACGCTTGCCGTTAACGTCCAGGGAGGTTCTTGAGTTGAAGGAATCTTTCATCTGCTGCTGGCAATTCCACGCCGGTGCCAGAACTTTGGGCGCCGGACCGGTTGAAAATGAGGACGGGATTTTAACGCATCGGAGAGAGATTCCGGATGGAACGCCTTCTCAGTCTGGCCCCTGCTCGGCAAGCGCTTTCATCTCG
>DPVA01000107.1:0-828 GCA_003529705.1 Gammaproteobacteria bacterium
TCAACAATCCCCGCAGCCGTGGGACTCAAAAGTTCCGAGAAGACATCCATTTCCCGCTTAAGATCAAGGGCATTCTCAGTGCAGAAGTGCTGCACAGACTCCACCGGCCCCATGATAGCGAGATCACTTCCCGGCCAAAGCTCGACTTCGCCCGAAGGGGCAACCGTAAACTTGTCCCCATTACGCACCGCCACTATCCAGCCGCCCCGCCCTGCGCTGTCGATGTCGGAGAGCGTTCCGCCAGCTAAGGGACTATCCTCTCCAACTCGCGCTTCAAAGACCTGACCTGAGATACCGTAGACTTCAGAAAAGTACTGTAATGTGCTTCCGGACTCCTGGGGCTTGTCCTTCACTACAGGAAGAACGAATCGGCCCAGCAGCACAAAATAGAGAATCCCGCTAAGCAGCATTGCGATCCCTATCGGCGCGACCGAGAACAACGAAAAAGCCTCCATCTGCTCGACCGTGCCCGGCAGATTGCGGTTCGACGTCTCAATGAGATCGTTCAATAGGATCAGCGGGCTTGAGCCGACCATAGTCATCGTACCACCCAGGATGGCGCAAAAGCCCATCGGCATCAGTAGTCGTGAAATCGGCAGGTTACCGCGACGAGCAATCCGAGTGACGACAGGCAAGAAAAGCGCTGCCGCCCCGATGTTCTGCATGAAACTGGAAATAACCCCAACGGTGGCCGAGATCACAGTGATGATCCGGCTCTCGGTCCGGCCACCATACTTCAGAATCTTTCCCGCGAGCTGGCTCATGATCCCTGTCTTATCGAGACCGGCACCGATTATCATCACCGCGATAATGGAGATGACCGCGTTA
>DPVA01000107.1:1129-3859 GCA_003529705.1 Gammaproteobacteria bacterium
GCGATAATGGAGATGACCGCGTTACTGGAGAAACCGTCAAACAGATTGCCAATCGGAACCAAGCCCGAATAATCGGGCAGCATACTCGTCAAGCCCAGCAAAACCATGATCGCGACTGCTGCTACATCGACGCGAACGATTTCAAAGGCGAAAAGAAATATAGTGAGAACCAGTATCGCCATCACCGCAACCATCTCGGCGGTGAGTACAATAGTCTCTGTCAAAGAGCCTCCTGATACGGGTCTTCTTGAACCGGCCGCTACCAAGCGAACGGAAATGGCTTAAATCCACTATAACACAAGGACCCCGTTTAACCCCGGGGCCAGTCATCCAAAATCTTTATATCTGTTGTTTATGCGATTTATCTTTTCTCAAATACCATGAAATCGTTGCAAGGCTCCGCAGCAAATTCTCTCGAGTCGTCATAATGTCCAGTTCGGTTAGGAGTCCTTTCCACATCCGGTATTGCGGCAGCTGGGTTGCCCTCGGGCTGCTGCGCATTTTGAGTCTTATTCCCATGCCCCTACTTTTTCATATAGGAACGGGTCTGGGCGATTTGCTTTATGCTGCCCTGCCGTCGCGAAAGCGCGTTGCGCAACGAAACCTGACCTTGTGTTTTCCAGAACTTTCGGAGGGAGACATCCAGAGCCTGGTGAAAGAAAACATCCGGAATACGGCAAGGATGTTGCTCTATTCGGGTTTTGTGTGGTGGGCGCCGGAGCGAAAACTGAGAAAGCGGGTGACCGTCCGGAATGAGGCAATCCTTGATCGACTGGAAAATGACGGGTGCGGGTTCATTCTCCTTGCCCCCCATTTCCTTGCCCTTGAATTAGGAGGTATCTCTCTCTCTTTGCGTTCTCCCGGTGTCAGCGTCTATCAGCGTACACGTAATCCAGTCTTTGACCGAAGTATGCTTCGGGCTCGCCAGCGTTTCGGTGGCACGATGTACGAGCGTAAAGATGATCTTCGACCCATGTTGAAGGCAATCCGCCGTGGGAAAGGCTGTTACTATTTGCCGGATCAGGATCCAGGCAAACGGCGGGCCGTATTCGCACCCTTTTTCGGAGTTCCTACAGCGACCTGGCCTGTCCTTGGCCGTATTTCCAAACTGTGTGCTGCCCCGGTACTTCCTTGTGCCACTTATCTTCTCCCCGGGGGCGCGGGTTTCGAGATCGTGATTGGCGAACCACTGGAGCACTTTCCATCTGAAACCCAGGAAGGCGACGCGGCTTTAATGAATGCCGCTATCGAGCACTGCGTTAAGCAGCGCCCCAACCAGTACTTCTGGGTCCACAAGCGCTTCAAGACCCGTCCCCCCGGTGCGCCAAAGGTCTACGATTGACTCTTTCTTACCGTATCGAGATGGATCCGCTACGCTACGCGACTCCCTGACCTTACCTAGGGGGATTCTGGAGGCGGTGCTTTAGTTCCAGCACTTCCGTGCGCAGTGCGCGTATCTCTTCTGCTAGGACTGTTGCCTCAACCTGTACCGAACCTGTTTCACGTTCCTGACCATCCCCTACCGAACGGGCATGCAGGGTCTGCATGGTCTCGACGATCACCCCAATAAAAAGATTCAACATCGTGAAGGTCGCAACTAGGATAAAAAGAACAAAAAAGATCCAGGCAAGGGGGAAGACCTCCATGACGGGCCGCACAACTCCCATCGACCAGCTTTCAAGAGTCATGATCTGGAACAAGGTGAACATAGATCGTCCTAGGCTACCAAACCAGTCAGGGAATGCCTCCCCATAAAGACCCGTTGCCACGACCGCAAATACATAAAAGATAATGAGAATGAGTATTCCAATAGACGCGATACCGGGTATGGCGTGCAACAACGCCTCCGCAATAAATCTCAGGCGCGGAACCACGGAGATTATTCGCAATACCCGAAGAACCCGCAACACCCGGAGGACAGCAAAGGGCCCGCTGGCCGGAACCAAGGCAATCGCGACTACCACAAAGTCAAAAAGATTCCAGTAGCCACGAAAAAACTGCCTCCCCTGGGCGACCAGTTTCAGACTGATCTCAAGAACAAAGACAGCCAGAATCAACTGATCCAGCACATTGAGAACGATTCCAAAGTACTCTGTCCCGGAGGGCGAGGTCTGAATACCCAAAATGATTCCATTGATCACAATCAGTACGGTGATAACCCACTGCACAGTGGACTTCTCGATCCATGTACTGAGGCGCTCTCTATAACCTGACTTGGGCACGGCACTCCTCCGGGAAAAACCCGGATTGTATCCGTCGAACCGAAAAACGCCCGACGTACCGGGCGAGACCACGAAACACCAGAAATGCACCACTCCCCAAGACAATGCTTATACACAGCCCCAAGGCCATCACTTCAAGGCCGTTCAGCCACCCAGGATGAATACTACCCGCGCGGCTAAATCCAGCGGCTGAGATAAGAGTCAGTCCCAGCCATGAGAGAAAATTGATTAAATCCTGCATGCGTCAGCCCCTTTTCAAGTGAAACTAGAAGCATTCTGGCCTGCGTCAGGCTCACAGGCTGAGCCTGACAGATTTTTTTAAATAATCAATTTCTTCAATTTGTATTAAAGATTTTTTAAGATTTAAAAATGTATTAAATTCAATATTATTTTTTTCGTTTACAATTTTAGATGCTTCTACAAAATCAGAAACTCCTTTACTCTGAAGCATTCTTGACATAAGTCCAAATCTAACAATATCATCATTTTTATTAATATTTTTATCATT
>DPVA01000116.1:0-307 GCA_003529705.1 Gammaproteobacteria bacterium
ATCCTGCGGATGCGCCATCGGCTCGATCCCGTCGGTATCGCAGTCATGCATCTGCTCGACCAGCGAGAGGATACCCGATAGGCCCTCCTGATAATGTGCCAGTTCATCCGGAGTGACCCTGATTCGGGCAAGGTGGGCGGCACGCAGGACGTCTTTCTCAGAAATTGACACCGGATTACTAGAGCGTATTTGAGGGAAGATAATTATATCCCAGCCGTTAGGGGTATCGTGACGCCCTGTGATAGATTACCCGCTTCGCACCAGCCATTTTTCCATGTCGCGGCGACTCATGGTACTCAAACGTCTT
>DPVA01000116.1:609-3961 GCA_003529705.1 Gammaproteobacteria bacterium
CATGGTACTCAAACGTCTTTTCGGGTTTTTCTCCAATGATCTGGCAGTTGATCTGGGCACGGCCAATACACTGGTCTACGTACCCGACCGGGGCGTGATTCTCAACGAACCTTCGGTAGTCGCCATTCGCACCGGTTCCTTGGCGCCGGAAAAAACTGTTCTCGCAGTCGGACAGGAAGCTAAGATGATGCTGGGCCGAACCCCGGGCAATATCCAGGCTATTCGGCCGCTGAAGGAAGGCGTGATCGCGGACTTTACGGTTGCAGAAGTCATGCTGAAGTACTTCATCCGCAAGGTCCAGCAGAATCGTTTCTTTTCGTCACCCAGAATCGTGATCTGTGTTCCCGGCGGTTCGAACCAGGTGGAGCGCCGTGCAATCCGTGAATCTGCAATTACCGCCGGTGCGCGTGAAGTCTTTCTGATCGAAGAACCCATGGCAATGGCTATTGGCGCCTCATTGCCGGTGGCGGAGCCCACGGGATCTCTGGTAGTCGATATCGGCGGTGGTACAACGGAGGTCGCTGTGCTTTCTCTTGGTGGAATCGTCTATGCGACGTCGATTCGCGTGGCCGGGGATACCTTCGATGAGGCGATTATCAATTACGTCCGTCGCCGTCATGGCCTGCTTATCGGAGAGGCAACAGCCGAACGGGTTAAAAAAGCGATCGGAACGGCCTGGGATGAGTCGGATCATCGTGAGATGGAGATCAAAGGGCGGGATCTCGCTCAAGGCATGTCCCATAGTCTGACGCTCGGCAGTGACGAAGTTTATGAAGCCATCAGTGATTCACTTCGTCAGATCGTACAAGTGATTCGGGAGACTCTCGAAAATACGCCGCCGGAGCTTGCAGCGGATATCGGAGATCGTGGAATGGTGATCGCAGGCGGCGGCGCCTTGATTCGAGATATGGACCGCCGATTAATGCAGGAGACAGGGTTACCCGTCGTGGTCGCTGACGATCCGCTGACCTGCGTTGCCAGAGGCTGTGGCAGAGCGCTGGAGGAAATGAGTGCGCTGGGTGACGTCTTCACCCACGAGTAGAAGTTGCTGCGTGTACGCGCCACCTACCAGGCGGAGTCAGGGCCGCCAGATTGAGACCGGCCAGGATTCAGGGCTGACGCCATGGTGAAACGGGGAGGTGGCGGCTTAGTGCGCGGTCTCGGTCCCTACCTGCTACTGTCGGCGGCGTTGATAGCGGCTTATCTCCATCTGACGCCAGTCCGTACGGTGATGCACTCTGCAGCCGTCATTGGGATACCAATCCATTTTCTGGCTTCTCTGCCGAGCACGGTCCTGAACGCGATGCAGGGCCATCTGACGACGGCGGACCAGTTGCGCAAAGAATTCGAAGCCATCCGACAGCGTAATCTGATCCTGCAGACACGATTACACCGGTTTGAGTTCCTTGAGAATGAAAATGCCCGGTTGCGCACACTTTTGTCTGCGACCCCTTCCGAGGCTGAGCAGGTAACGCTCGCTGCTCTGCTGGCTGTCAATCCGGATCCGAGCGCGTTGACCGTATTGATCGACAAGGGCAGTGCCGATGGAGTTTTCCAAGGTCAGCCCGTAGTCGATTCGGGAGGCCTCATCGGACAGGTGACAAAGCCTGGATTATTTCGCAGCAAGGTGAGTCTCATTACACAGGAGGATCAGGCGGTTCCTGCCCAGGTAGCGCGCAGTGGATTGCGTGCAGTGACATATGGGGGAGGTCCTAACCGTCCGCTCAGGGTGCTCTATCTCGATCGTAATGCGGACATCCGCGCGGGAGACCTGCTGGTCACTTCAGGTCTCGGTGGACGCTATCCGCCTGGTTACCCTGTGGCTCGTATAACGGGCGTGGAGCGAAATCTGGCTGAAGCCTTTATGACGATAGCTGCAGAGCCAGCCTCACATTTGGGCCGTGACCGGGAAGTGCTGCTGCTGTGGTTGCCAGATGAAGATACGTCTTCGCACGAAAAAGAAATAGAGATACAAGCCGACGATGATTAGCGTCAGCACAACGCAACGCCGTACCTGGATTCCGTTCGCCACGGTTTTCTTGGCGATGGTGTTACTTGTGATTCCCGCGCCAGAATTGATTCGCGGTTTTCTACCCGACTGGGTATCACTCGTACTGATTTACTGGGCACTGGCATTGCCCACAAGGATGAAAGTATCACTCGCCTGGGTTGCAGGCCTCGCTGTTGACCTGTTGACGCTGGGTATTCCCGGCGCCCATGCTTTGAGTAAAGCAGTGTTGGTGTATCTCGTAAAGATTCTGGCACTCCGGGTGAGGGCTTATCCCTTGTGGCAGCAGAGTGTCGTGGTCATGCTGCTGCTGGGTCTGGAAGTGCTTGTGTTCGCTATCGTAGATATTGTGACGGAGGGTGGTCTCGGTGTGCTGCATCGTTGGACAGCCGTAATCGTCGGTGGGCTGGCATGGCCGCTTATCTATCTGGTGCTCCGGCGTAGTCGTCACCTCGCCAATTTGAGTCGCTAAGCCATGGCAGTTAATGAACTTCCCACGGACCGGACTTTGGCCGCCGATACGGTACGGACTCGAATCCGAATCGCTGCGGTGCTCGCGTTGTCGCTTGCTCTAATACTGGTTTGGCGGTTTTATGTACTTCAGGTCGATCAGTACGAGCGCTACCGGACCCTGTCGCTGGATAACCACATTCGTATACAGGCGTTGCCGCCCGTGCGCGGTCTTGTCCTGGACCGAAACGGAGTCGTGTTGGCACGGAACACGGCAGTCTACATTCTTCAGGTCGTGCCGGAGAAAGTCGACGATCTTGATGTCATGCTGCAGCAAGTTGGCGCTTTGGTGGGGCTGACACCCGTAGAGGTCTCAGCCTTTCGGGCACGACTAAAAAAGCAACCGGCCTTCGAGAAGGTTCTGCTCAAAGCCAAGCTGGATGACGTCCAGACCGCTACATTTGCGGTCAATGAATACCGGTTTCCCGGGGTAACACTCGAGGCTGTCCTGCATCGGGACTACCCGGAAGGAAGTCTGACGGCCCACGTATTGGGCTATGTTGGGCGGATCAGCGAGAGTGATCAAGCAACCCTCGATGCGTCAGCCTATCAAGGTGTTCGGAGTACCGGGAAGATCGGAATCGAGAAGCAATATGAAAGCGCGCTACTGGGCCGTTCAGGGTTTGAACAGGTCGAAATTGATGCCCATGGACGCACCTTAAGGACGATCAGCCGGAGTAGCGCAGCCCCAGGTCATACGTTGAGTCTGACCCTTGATGTCGATCTCCAACGGGCAGCCCGCGCGGCACTGGGAAACCGACGGGGCGCTGTGGTGGCGATCGCACCGTCCACGGGAGAAGTGCTGACCATGGTGAGCAGTCCCTCGTTTGACCC
>DPVA01000116.1:4262-4576 GCA_003529705.1 Gammaproteobacteria bacterium
GGTGAGCAGTCCCTCGTTTGACCCTAACCTTTTCGTTGACGGGATCGACCAGGTAACCTATGACTCGCTTCGCGGACTAGACGATCGGCCTTTGCTGAACCGAGCACTCTATGGCCGCTATGCGCCAGGCTCTACGATTAAGCCGGTGATCGGAGAAGCGATTATCGACGCCGGTATCAATCCTCAGGAGCGTATTTACTGTCCGGGTTGGTACACCCTGCCGGACAGCAGCCGGCGTTACCGCTGCTGGAAGAAGACCGGCCATGGGTCGGTAGACTTGCACAGCGCTATCGAGGAATCGTGCGACGTTTACT
>DPVA01000056.1 GCA_003529705.1 Gammaproteobacteria bacterium
TAGCCCGGTCCCTGCCAGAGCGATTAGCTGGGCACTAGAAAGGCGTTGGTAGGTGTGAATGCTCAGTGGGGGGGGGGAGATGCTCAATGGCCATAGCTCGAATCAGTCTGCGGTGTGGTGTAACGATTCAATAAATCGGGGAACCGGCGATCGATGACCGAATAATCCCGTAACGTAAAGCGAGCGTGGCGTTCACAAAATAACGGGCGGTTCCTTTGGTCTTGACGAATTGCTGCCTACTATAAGCAATGCCCCCCTCAAGAGCGAAAGTACTGTGGGCTAATGCCTTTCACTGGAACCCCATAGCGAAGGACTGCGTATGAGTAGCCTCCATGAAACCGCCTATCCGCGATTGAAGGCGGTGGTCTCGGATCAAGAACTGGCAGAAATTTATACACCCTCTACCCAGGAACGATCCTTTGCCCGAAAGCACGGTCGAACTCCGGCTGCTCGTGGCGCCCTACTCATTCTCCTGAAAACAGTGCAGCGTCTGGGCTACTTTGTCCATCTCAAAGCCGTTCCCCAATCCATTACAACGCACATTCTGGCGTGCGACGACCTTTCACATCTCGCATTGAGCCAGCTCAGGGTCTACGACCGCAATGGCGGCGCCCGTCAGCGGATGCTGGAGACGGTTCGTCAACAGGTGGGCATCAAGGCGTTCACCGTTGAAGGCAAGGCAATTGTACGGGAACTAGCGCGTGAAGCGGCCACCACCAAGCAGGACCTGGCGGACATCATCAATGTGGTGATTGAAGAGCTGGTGCGCCAGCGTTTTGAGTTACCGGGTTTTTCAACGTTGCAACGGACCGCGCGTCAGGCTCGCAGCACGGTCAATACCGGTTACTTTCGGACGCTCAATGTGGGTTTGACAGCGCATCAAAAAAACGAATTTGACCAGTTGCTGCAAGTGCCGGATGATTCCCCTCATACCAGTTGGCATAAGTTGAAACAGGAACCCAAAAAGCCGACCAATACGGAAGTGAAGAAGTATCTTCAGCACCTGGAATGGCTTCAGGGTTGGTGTCAACAATTGCCCGCTGTTGATCACATTCCCGCCGCCAAATATCACCACTTCATACTGGAAGCACGAGCGCTGGGCGCGGCCAACATCAAGGCCATGCAAAGCACCAAACGCTACGCTTTGATGGTTCTGCTGGTCCATGCCCAATTGCGTCGCGCGATGGACGATGCGGTCGACATCTTTGTCCGCAAGATGCGCAACATCAAGACCAAGGCAGAAGCCAACCTGAACCAGTATCACCTGGATCATATGAAGCGCATGGACAAGCTGGTGGCTCAACTGCGTGACGTACTGACCGCCGTCCAGGAAGCGCCAACGGACTCCGAGCGAGGTGCCCGAGTGGCGGCTGCCATCCAGAGCGATCCTGATGAATTACTGGCAGAGTGTGAGGAACACATGGCCTATGCTGGCAATAACTTCATCCCGTTCATGCTGCAACCCTACCGCCCGTTACGCCCCCTGTTATTCAATTGCCTTGAACTACTGGATCTGGCGGCAACCAGCCACGATCAATCCTTGATTGAGGCGATTGCGATTCTGAAAAAGCACCGGCACAGCCGAAAGGAATGCCTTGTGCTCAGCACTCAACCCCTCGACGTGTCCTGGCTACCGGAGCGTTGGCGCCGTTTGGTATTGGGGGCCGGGCCAAGCCAGCTACCGCCCGGCATGGTCTACCGGAAGTATTTCGAGCTGGGCGTACTGACACAGGTGAAGCGTGAACTGATTTCCGGCGATCTCGCGGTCGCGAACAGCGACCAGTATAGTGACTACCGCGATCAGCTGGTGGATTGGAAAGTCTATGATGCCCAGATAGCGGACTACAGTGCGATGACTGATATCGAATCCGATCCAGCCGCTTTTGTGGCACAAGCCCACTCTCGGTTGAGCGAAACGGCCGACCGCATTGACCGTGGCTTCCCGGAGAATGAATACGCCGTCTTCCATGGTGAAGAGCTGGTGATCCGGAAGCACCGTCGTACGGCGCCTCCGGATGGGTTAGCTGAGATCGACAAGCAGTTATCCCAGAATTTGCCCGAAAAGAATATCCTCGACATCCTGGTGGAAGCCGAAAAATGGCTGGGCCTCCACAAACGCTTTGGACCACTTTCCGGGTTGGAGAGCAAGCTGGAAGACCCCCGTACCCGCTTTGTTTCGACCTTGTTTTGCTATGGCTGCAATCTCGGGCCAACTCAGACCGCCCGATCCATCACGACACTTAATCGCCGGCAGGTGTCCTGGCTCAACCTGCGGCATGTCACCGAAGAGCGCTTGGAGCAGGCCATTGTGCAGGTTATCAATGCCTACAACCGCTACCGGCTGCCGCGACACTGGGGAACTGGCCAGCGGGCTGCCGCCGATGGCACAAAATGGAACCTGTACGAACAGAATCTGCTATCGGAATACCACATACGGTACGGTGGCTACGGCGGGGTGGGCTACTACCACGTCTCCGACAAATACATCGCGCTGTTCAGCCACTTCATCCCTTGCGGCGTTTATGAGGCCATTTACATCCTTGACGGGCTAATCAAAAACGATTCCGATATCCAGCCTGACACCTTGCATGGCGATACTCAGGCGCAAAGTGCGCCCGTCTTCGGGTTGGCTTACCTGCTGGGTATCAACCTGATGCCCCGCATCCGGAATCTGAAGCAGCTGGTGTTCTACAAGTCTGACAAACGCCAACGGTATGAGCACATCAATGCTTTGTTCAGCGAGACTATCAACTGGAAACTGATTGAAACCCATGTGCCGGACATGCTCCGGGTGGCGCTATCGATTAAGGCTGGAAAAATCGCACCGTCCACGGTACTGCGACGTTTAGGTACCGCAAGCCTCAAGAACAAACTCTACTTTGCTTTCCGGGAACTGGGGAGGGTCGTTCGGACAACCTTTCTTCTGGACTACATTGGCAGCGTGGAGTTGCGGCGAACCATTCATGCGGAGACGAACAAAACGGAAGAGTTCAACCAGTTCGTGAAATGGCTGTTCTTCGGCGGCGAGGGGGTGATCGCCGAGAATATCCGTCACGAGCAACGGAAGGTGATCAAATATAACCACTTGGTGGCCAACCTGGTCATTCTTCACAATGTGGAGTCGATGACGTTAACCCTTAAAGATCTCAAAGAGCGCGGTCATCATATTGATCACGATATTCTCAAAGGGCTGGCCCCATACCGCACGGACCATATCAACCGATTTGGCGATTATACGCTTGATTTTGATCGGCAGGTTTCACCCATGAGCTACAATACTAAAATAATTTAAATTCAATAGGTTAGTTAACTTTTTGGAGGATTTCGTCAGAAT
>DPVA01000229.1 GCA_003529705.1 Gammaproteobacteria bacterium
CCGTCTTCCAGTGTGGCCACACCCTGATCTTCATACTTAAACGTGACCAACTCATCCGCACCCAGACCCGCATCGATGATCTGCCAGTATTCGTTATAAGTCATGGTGGATACACAGTCCGCCTGCTTCTGCAGGATAGGGTCCACGTTAAATCCCTGCTTAAGAACAGTCACACCTTGGGCGCTGCCGTCTGTTGGCACGCCAAGCTGGCTCATCCAGCTCAGGAATGGATACTCATTGCCATAGAACCAAACCCCTAGGGTCCGGCCCGGGAGGTCAGATGGCGTTTTCACACCACTGTCTTTGCGGCAAGTCAACATCATGCCGGAACGCTTGAAGGGCTGGGCGATATTAACCAGTTTCAAACCTTTCTCGCGGGACGCTAGGGCAGACGGCATCCAATCGATAATCACATCGGCGCCACCCCCTGCAATGACCTGTGGAGGTGCTACGTCCGGGCCACCTGGCTTGATAGTGACATCAAGGCCTTCATCTTTATAAAAACCCCTATCTTTCGCAACGAAGTAGCCGGCAAACTGTGCCTGAGTGACCCACTTCAACTGCAGGGTAACCTTATCACCCGCCAGCGCTATGGTGCTGACCATGCTCATCGAAGCTGCCACGATGAGGGTCGTAATCTTGCGTCTCATATTTAACCTCCTCTGATTGGTTGAACGTGCCCGTCAAGGGCGTCTTTACGACAGTCTACGGAACGATGGATGCCAGAATGTGGCCCGCCTTTCCACGACCGCCAGTAAACCATAGAACACCGATCCGGACACCGCTGCCAGTGCAATCGAGGCCCAGACCATCTCCATATTCATTCTTCCGACCTCGGTTGAGATCCTAAAGCCGATTCCAACAATCGGCGTACCAAAAAACTCTGCCACAATCGCGCCGATTAACGCCAGAGCCGAATTGATCTTCAATGCATTGAAGATAAACGGCAGTGCAGTAGGCAAACGAACCCGAATGAAAGTCTGCCAGTGAGTCGCGCCGATCGATCGCATGAGATCCAACTCCATCGCGCCGCCGCTTCGGAGTCCACTGATGGTATTCACCAGCATCGGAAAAAAGGCCATGATCACGACAACGGCTGCCTTCGACTGCCAGTCGAATCCAAACCACATCACCATAATCGGGGCGATGCCAATAATCGGAATCGCACTGACCAGATTGCCGACCGGCAACAGACCCCGACCAAGAAACGCCCATCGGTCAGCCGCCAAGGCGGCAGCGAACCCGGCGAGGTTGCCGATCACAAAGCCAGGAATAACCGCACGGACGACGGTCTGTTTGAAATCCGCTGCGAGAATACTCAGGGATTCGGTAATAGCGTCTCCAACAAGACTCGGCGGCGGCAACAAAACCCGTGGGACACCAAATCCGACGGTCACCAGTTCCCAGACCGCCAGAAACCATACGCCAAAGATTCCCGGTATCAGGATCCGATACAGTGCCAACACCAACGTATTCCTGGGTGCACCTGTCGTAAAGCGCTGCATGACATGCCAAACCGCAAAGCCCAGGGAAGTCACCAACAACCAGAACCCTAGCTGTGCAGACCCGCGTATCGGGTCGACATGCACCATTCCAAGCACCGCGTTCAATGCCGTACAAAGCAGTACCAACTGCACTAGGCGCGTCATATGTGCTCCCGGCCACCGGACCCCAGCAAGCGCCAACACACCGGCGAGCGCACCCATCGCAGTCCACACGTTGCCCAGTTCACGCCAGGCAAGATCGGCCACCGGCGCAGCAAAAAGTGACAGCAACAAAAACAGAGTGCTAATCAGCACGGCCCCGGGGATGTCTCGAAAACTGGCGTTCACACGGTCACCGCCTGCCCACCGTTCAACCGCCGAAGCGCAACTCTCTCTGCACGACCAATTGCCGTCACCAAAAGTGCTGACACAATCGAGGCAACAATAAGGGCAGCCCAGATCATCGTGATCTGTCCATAGTAGGATCCAGTCAGAAGGCGGGCTCCGAGCCCACCCTGACCTCCCGTCGGCAGTTCCGCCACGATCGCACCAACAACACTCAACGCAATCGCCACCTTCAGTGAGGCAAACAGAAATGGGATTGACGACGGCAGGCGTAATTTAAAGAAGATCTGCATCCGACTTGCAGAATAGGTATGCATCTGGTCTATCAGCATCGGCTCCGGAGAACGCAGGCCTTTTACCATGCCCACCACGACCGGAAAAAAGCACAGGTACATGGAAATAACTGATTTTGGGAACAATCCAGTGACCCCAACGGATCCCAACACAACAATAATCATGGGGGCTAACGCCAGGATCGGCACAGTCTGTGAGGCAATTATCCAAGGCATCAGACTTCGATCCAGAGTCTCAACATAAACGATCCCAATTGCCAACGCGACCCCGAGCAGGGTTCCAAGCACAAAACCCAAAAGGGATGACGACAAGGTGATTCCAGCGTGGTACACCAGACTCCGTTTGGAAGTTACACGCTTATCCAACACTGTTTTCTTGAGTTCGATACCTACCTGGTGCGGAGACGGTAGTACCGGCCGTTCCATCCGCCAAGCATCTGCAGCCAGTCGCCCAAGATTCCAGTTAATATCCTGTCTCTGATACCTGTCGATCAACTGCGTGCTGTTAAGAAAAACAGCTCCCGCATACCAGATCACAATCAGGCTGGCGACAACAGTCAGAACGGGGAGAAACGCACCCTGATAGCGCAGGCGGTCAATCATCGTCGTAACTATGCCCCGCCTTCAGACCCTCGCGCACGCGATGGGCGATTTCCAGGAATTCAGGAGTCTCCCGGATATCAAGCGTCCGGTCCTTTGAAAAGTCGCACGGGATGACGTCCACCACCTGTCCAGGCCTTGGCGACATAACGATCACCCGTGTGGAGAGAAATACCGCCTCCGGGATCGAGTGCGTCACAAAAACAACAGTTTTCCCAGTCTTGCGCCATAGTTCCAGCAATTGCTGGTTGAGGTGATCGCGAGTGATCTCATCCAAGGCACCAAAAGGTTCATCCATCAGCAACAGTTCCGGTTCAACACACAGCGCTCGGGCGATAGACACACGTTGCTGCATTCCGCCAGATAACTGCCAGGGATACTTGTTTTCGAACCCAGTCAGGTTGACCAACTCAAGATAACGCGTAGAACGTGCTTCACGCTCATCCCGGGAGACTCCCATAATCTCGAGAGGCAATATTACGTTACGCCGAACAGTCCGCCATGGATACAGCGCTGGCGCCTGAAAGACATAACCATAAGCCCGGTTCTGCCGGGCCTCATCTGGACTTACCCCATTTACAAGAATCTCACCACTCGTGTGGGCTTCAAGATCCGCAATTACCCGGAGCAGTGTCGTTTTGCCACATCCTGATGGACCGATCAGAGAGATAAATTCGCCGGGCGTGATATCGAGATCGATACCGGCCAGCGCCTGCACCAGTCCATCGTCCGTGCTGAACTCGAGCGACAGATCGCTGATGCGGACGACTGTAGAACCTGATTGCGCTGGACGATTCACTGAGACTTTTCGGTGATGGTTCTAACTTCCAATACGCTCGGCCTTGGCCAACATCGCATGGAACATGACGTTGGCCCCTGCCGTCGACCATTCGGGTTCGATATCTTCAACCTCGTTATGGCTTATTCCGTCAATACATGGAATAAACACCATCGAGGTCGGTGCCGCATGTGCGATAAAACAGGCGTCGTGACCCGCCCCGGTGACAATTTTCCGGGCGCTGTAACCACAAGATTGTGCAGCCCTATCAACCGCGTCCACACAACTCGAGTCAAAAGGTACCGGCGCATAGTAGAAGATCTGCTCGAGATCAAAGGTTAGCCCGCCCTGATCCGCAATGCGTTGAATGCCTTCCCGAATGGCCTGATCCATCTCTGAAAGAATCTGGTCGTCGGGATGCCGGATATCGATTGTCAGGAATACGCGGCCAGGAATCACATTCCGGGAATTGGGATGCACATTCACCATAGGTACCGTGGCGCAGGCCAGGGGCGCATTCGCGAGCCCGGTTTCATTGACCAAGCTGATTACTTTTGCCGCACCCAGTAGCGCATCCTTGCGCCGGTCCATTGGCGTCGGTCCCGCATGGGACTCCGTACCCGCCAACTCCAGTTCATACCATCGTTGGCCCTGCGCATCCGTTACAACTCCGATCTCAATCCCCTCCTCCACCAAAATTGGCCCTTGCTCAATATGGGCCTCAAAATAGGCATGCAAGGGACGCCCCATCGGTTGATCACCGGCATAACCGATCCGCTCGAGTTCCTGACCCATGGTCCGTCCATCTGCGTCGGCGCGCGACAAGCCGTATTCCAGATCATAAATCCCGGCAAATACGCCAGATGCCACCATTGCTGGCGCGAAACGGCTGCCCTCCTCATTGGTCCAGCATGCCGCCTCCACAGGGTATCGGGTCTGAATCCCGTGATCATTCAAACTCCGAATCACCTCAAGCCCGGTCAATACCCCATAGACGCCGTCGAATCGTCCCCCGGTCGGCTGGGTATCAAGGTGACT
>DPVA01000069.1 GCA_003529705.1 Gammaproteobacteria bacterium
GATCTTAATCCAGGAAAAGAGGTCTAGGGGAACGCCGTTAGCGTCTTTGGTGTCGGAAAGACCGGGGCCTAAACGTCGGGCGTAGATATGGGTGTCGAGCGTGTTGCCGACGCGAAACTGGATGCGGACATCCCCTTCGGGGCTATCCTGACGACCCCGCCAACGCACCTTGCCCCAGTTGACTGTTCTGCCCTCGACATCTAGCTCAAACTGGCTCTCATACGTGCTGCGGTCTGAGCCGGCGAATTGCTCGATCTCGCGGTCGTAACGGCGAGCGCGTGGAGTTGGGGTGCCCACGTCTATAATGGCGGAAGTGTATTGTCCGTCGATCCCGTAGCCATCACCCAAATAAAAGAGTTCGGCGATTTGGCTCAGTTTGCCCTCGGGATCAATGGAATTTATATCAATGCGTCCAGCGACAAAGGGTGGGTCAAAACGAAGATCCTTGACGACAGGGTTAAATTGGCCGCGAATGGCCGGGACCAAAGTTTTGCGCGCCTGTATCGCTTGGGAGCGGCTGTCGATACTGGTTTGATCGCCGTAGCGGATATAGTAGCTGGAGATAGATCCGCCGGGCAGGGTCGGCCGTGGGCGGAAGATGATGCGGTTGATATAGTAGAAACCCATCAGGTTGACGCCGAGGCCGCCGCGCCCGTATTTGGTAGAGGTAAAGGCTGTATTTAGATTGCCATCAGTGGCAGGTTCGGAATATTCGCGCGCGATGACTCCTGCTGCTGCCCAGTAACTCGCCGAAATCGGATCGGCGACCTCGCGTCGAAAGCCGTGCGCACTCGGGACCACCATAAAAGGTCGTTGTGATGCCTTGCCGGGGATGATGCCGCCGAATTCTCCAGCATTGTAGCGTTGGTTGAGCATATAGGCCAAATTACGCATGCTGTCGAGGTACACCGGTCTGAGCCAAGTCGTGATGTCCCCGCCGTGTCCGGGTAAGGGTGGGTCTTCATCGATTAGCCCGTCTCCATCATCGTCCAGATTATTGATTGGGTCCTCATTGATCTGGCCGTCCCAATCGTCGTCATAGGGGGTGTATAGCCCATCTTCGTTGAGTCGTCCATCGCCGTCATTGTCGACTTGTGGATCAGGACCGTCCTCATTAATCAAACCATCGATGTCATTGTCGATTAGTTCAGGTGGATCCTCGTCGATTTCTCCATCGCCATCGTCGTCGATATTGTTATTTGGGTCTTCGTTGATCATACCGTCCCCGTCGTTGTCAATTTGCGGGTCGGTGGGATCTTCATTAAAGAGGCCGTCGCCATCGTTGTCGTGAAGTTCGACTGGATCCTCATCGATCATTCCATCGCCATCGTCATCGGCGACGATTTCAACCACCCAACTACGACCCAAGTCGAGTCGACCGCTGACGGGACGCAGGGACCAGGGCTGAGCGTCGTCGCCGACGCGCCATCGCTTGATTTCGGTGAAGCTATCATTGGGTAGAAACAAAATGCATAGCACTGCCGTAAACAGCCGAATCATCACAGGGCCTCCGTAAGAGATGGCCTAATTTAAGAGGTCAAATATTGTAAATTTCATTAAGTATATAATAATGAACATATAAAAAAAACCTTCTTATTGAAAGGATAAAATATCAATTCCTCTTTAACGGGGTTCGATCTCTGATATTAAGATTGTGCAAAATAATAGGTGCAATCTGAGATATTCAATTATTATTCAATTATAATTAAGTATATTATGTAGAGATATAGTTTTTATTCACAGATTTAGAATGTTCCATTGTGAATTGACCAGTTGGAGTGTATTGTTGTCAACTATCTGCAGCTATCGGTTCTGGTATAGGCATCTAGTAGTTATCTTGAGTCTGTCCGTTACTTGTCCCTTGTATGGGGTTGATTCACTTGGTGTGGGCTGGCGAGGGGGCGGAATCGATAAATGGAATCGGGCATTGGCCGAGCACAGGTTTATAGCGCTGAATCAGGATTCCATCTGGACTTGGAATGTACAGCCCAAGAGCAATCTGGGCCCTGGGATTGATGGGCGTGGGGGCGTCGTACTGATCCCTAGTTCGAGTGGTGGCAAGGCCACGTTTCTACCGGATGCCGGCGTCTTATACGACGGCGATCCGAATACTGCTTTTGATCCGGACGACTTTGCAGAAGCTCCGGAACTCAAGCGCACTTCGCCGATCTATATCGATTTGGGCGCCACGTTCCGCATAAACCGCATCCGTCTTTTTCCGCGTTTGGATGGTGAACACAAAGAGCTTTTTCCTCGAGCATTTAGTTTGGCCACTATCGATGAACTTGAAGAGGATCTCAATTTACTGGAAAGGACATTCACGCGGGTCTTTGATTTCTATCCTTCCAATCCGAATCGCCAGCCTGTGGTCGAGAAGCGGTTTGCCAGTCGCGATGTGCGCTATATCCGCTTGGTAGTACGCGAAGATCGTCGCTGGGAGCTAGCCGAAATCGAAGTGTACAGCGATGGTACACTGCCCACTGGAGAATTCGTATCGGTACCGTTCCTTTCTACGGAGGGGCCGCGCCCACTATGGGGCCGAGTTAGATATGACGGGGGAGACATTCAGGATTTGCCGGTTACTATGCAGACGCGCTCAGGCCCGGATAGGGAGCCGTTGCACTATTTTCGCTTCACCGGTATTGGGGCGGACAAAGAACAAGTTAGTGCAGCGGGATGGACAACGCTCGACTCGGTTGAGCAAGGACCGATAATTCGCAATCCTGCCTGGAGTCCCTGGGAAACGGTAACCGACGGTCTGGTGCGCTCGCCAGATGCCGTACCCTATATTCAGTTTCGCTTATTTATTCACGAGCCGGGCATTTCGATCAAGCGTCTGATTATCGAGTATCTCAACCCGCCGATCGCCGAGCGTCTGGAGGCCGAGGTGGCCCCTTTGCTTGTTGATGCCGGACGCGAAACGTTCTTTACCGTATCGCTGCGAACTCGGATTCGTCGATTGCGGACCGACGGGTCGATACTGCCCCATGGGGATACGGGTTTTCAGGCGATCCAGATCGAAACTGCTGCCCGGGTCGACGCGGTGGAAAAGGTGCTGATCGATGATCGCGAAGTCGATTTCCTGGCAGATTTTCCCTCTCGCGACAAGACGTTGATACGGCTGCGAAATACGGTGTTGCAGGATGGTACGTTCATTCAGGTGGTACTTCGCGCTACTGTTTTTCGCGATGCAACCCATTTCGACGTACAGGCGCTTGATCAGCGCCGCGTGGATGGGAAATTGATCGCGGTACAGCAGTCGGCATATGCGGAAGATGTTGATCCACTCTCTCTTGGCGGTGACTTGATCGTGCGGGTAAGAGATGAACAAGGCCAATTGCCTCTGCTAGACCAAGTCCGGGCCAGTGCCGGGGTCGTTACTCCCAATGGCGATGGGGTCAATGATGCGCTGGTCATCTCGTATGTCTTGCTCAAACTGACCCGATCAGCCACAGCGTATTTCGATATCTATGATTTAAGCGGGCGGCGAATCAGGCATTTCGAGGGCAGGCCAACGGCCAGTGGGCGGCGGACCCAGATCTGGGACGGTGTTAGTGATAGTGGGCAATTAGTGATGCCCGGATTTTATGTTTGGCGTCTGCGCCTCAAAACCGATACCGGATCAGTGGAGCGCCAGGGTATTGTTGGCGTGGTCAAATGAAGTGGTGTAAGTGGGTTTTGTTCTGTGGAGGGTTGTCCTGTATATCGGTAGAAGCTCAGGAAGGATATGTCCTACAAGCGGAACGGGTTTTAATTGAGGGTCAGGAGCAATGGGATGCTTGGCAGGGGCCGGCCGGAGTTCATGTTATCACACCTGGGGGTACTGTGTGGCCGCGATTTTTGCGGGCCGATATCAATGCAGTGGTCGATGCTGCTTCTTTTAGCCGAGTTATTGCCGAAGGGGATACTCTAGTAGGTGGGATCAGCGAGTCTGGGAGCAATCCGGAGTTGGCCGATCGTATAATTGACGGCGATTTATCTACTTCCTGGGCTCCGGATCCCGAGGATAGGATCGA
>DPVA01000083.1 GCA_003529705.1 Gammaproteobacteria bacterium
TATCTGTGGTTCGTGGGCAGGAAAGATGATGTCATTTCGAGTGCCGGACATCGCATCGGTCCGGGTGAGATCGAGGATTGCATACTTAAGCATCCAGCCGTCGTCCAAGCGGCAGCGGTTGGAACTCCCGATCACTTGCGCGGCGAGATCGTGAAAGCGTTTATCGTGCTAGCATCCGGTGAGCGGCCCTCGGATGCCCTTCGGCAGAGCATTCAGGATATGGTTCGCGGCGACCTCGCTGCCTATGAGTATCCCCGCGAGATAGAGTTTGTCACCGATCTGCCTATGACCACCACGGGCAAAGTGCGCCGAATTGAATTGCGCGAGCGGGAAATTGCCCGCAAGCGCAACTCCTGATCTGCCTATCATTTAGCTGGAAGCATCCGGCCGAGCGGCCGTCCGCCAAGTAAATGCATGTGCAGGTGGAAGACCTCCTGATTGGCATGATGACCGCAGTTCACCAATAGCCGATAGCCGTCAGCGTCAACGCCCTCGGATTCTGCAAGATTCCGCGCAACAATGAACATCCGTCCAAGCGTGGCCTCGTCTTCCTCGGAAACGTCGTTGACCGTTGGAATGATCTTGTTGGGCACAATCAGGATATGGGTGGGCGCCTGTGGATCGATGTCCCGAAAGGCGGTTACCCGATCGTCTTGGAATACGATGTCAGCAGGCAGTTCACCTTTGACAATCTTGCTGAACAGGGTGTCTTCTTGCATAGTTTTAACCTGGTCTATGGTTGGTGATCGGATAGGGTGTAGCCGAGTGGGATTGGTTTCCGGCACGGTCCGTCTGTCCGAGGGATGGCCAACGCGCTAAAATCCCGCCTTCGTCGTTCCAGGATCATCAGCAAGTAGCGGATGGTGCCAACTAACCGGAGATTTTGCGAGATGTCTTTCAAGGCTTTCAGGATACACCAGCAGGAAAAGGGTGTCAGCACAGGGTTTGAGCGAATGGCGGTTGAGAATCTCACTGAGGGTGACGTAGTCGTTCGCGTTGCTTACTCAGGAATCAACTTCAAGGACGCGCTGGCCGCGACGGGTAAGGCCAAAATCCTGAGAGTGCCAGACCTCAATGGTGGTATCGATTTCTCCGGTACAGTCGAAAGCAGTGAGAATGAACGTTTTAATGCCGGCGATCGCGTACTGGTGTGTGGTTGCGGCCTTTCTGAAACTCGCGACGGTGGTTATTCGGAAGTGGCCCGCGTACCGGCCGAATGCGTTGTGCCCGTTCCCGAGAGTCTTGACCTTCGCGATGTGATGGCAATTGGCACTGCAGGCTTTACCGCTGCGATCGCTATGATCCGGCTTGAGGAAAACGGCCAGAGTCCTGATCACGGTCCGGTGATTGTCACCGGTGCTACAGGGGGTGTCGGCAGCATCGCGATCGACTTGCTCGCGGGGAGAGGCTTTGAGGTAGTCGCACTGACTGGAAAGTCGGATCAGCATGGTTATCTGAAACAGCTTGGTGCAACAGGCTTCGTTAACCGCCATGAACTTGAGATGGGCACCCGTCCTCTGGAGAAGGGTTTGTGGGGTGGGGCAGTTGACAATGTCGGCGGTGAGACACTGGGCTGGCTGACCCGAACGGTTAAGCCATGGGGCAACGTGGCATCGATTGGCAATGCCAGCGGGATCAAGCTGGAAACCACCGTTATGCCTTTTATACTGCGGGGAGTTTCTTTGCTGGGTATCAACTCGATAGAAATGTCTGAGGGGCTTCGTAGTCAGGCCTGGCGGCGTCTGGCGGATGATTTGCGTCCCTCACAGCTAGACCTCATCGCGCCACGAACTATTGATTTTGATGATCTGCCGGGTGCTTTTGATGCTTACCTGACGGGTTCTGTCACGGGACGGATGGTGGTTAGGATCGGCAATTGAACAGTTCAAGGAAACTCAAGCCTTCTGATTTTTCACGTCGCGATTACACATATTGGCAACAGGTCAGCACCCGGTGGGTCGATAATGATGTCTATGGTCATATTAATAATGCGGTGTACTTTAGCTACATTGATAGTGTCGTGAACCAGTTTTTGATTGAGTACCAGTTGCTGGATCTCGAAAAGAGTGAGGTGATTGGCGTGGTCGCGCAGTCGCAGTGCAGATTCTTCCAGTCGCTGTCTTACCCTGGCGTCGTTGATTGTGGTTTGCGGGTAAGGCATTTGGGGAAGACCAGTGTCAGCTATGAAGTGGGGATGTTTGAGCAAGACAAAGAAGCCGTCGCTGCGGTTGGTGGGTTCACGCATGTGTTTGTCGACCGGAGCCAGCACAGGCCGAGACCGCTGTCGGAGTTAATGCGATCGGCATTTTCGACGCTTGCCTGAATCCTCTAGCGACTGATCTTCATGTACCGAGAAAACTTGAAAGGCGCAGCTTTCTGGAAGTCTTCGCGAAGAGCCGTCACCCTGCTAGGCATGTCCGGTTCGGGTAAGACCACGCTCGCCTCGCGATTGCCGCGACAGACCTGGTTTCATTATTCAGGCGACTACCGAATTGGAACGCGTTATCTGGATGAGCCGATATTGGATAATGTCAAGCGCGAAGCGATGCGGGTGCCGTTTTTGGCGGAGCTTTTGCGCTCCGACTCGATTTATCTTTGTCACAATATCTCCGTGCACAATCTCAAGCCTGTAGCGAGTTTCCTCGGGATGATCGGCAATCCTGAATTGGGTGGGCTTTCGGTGGAAGAGTTTAAGCGCCGACAAGGACTTCATCGGGAAGCCGAGATCAGGGCGATGCTGGACGTAAGAGCTTTTATTGCGAAAGGCCATGATACTTACGGATACCCGCATTTTATTAATGATGCTGGCGGCAGTTTGTGCGAGCTGGATGAACCCGGCGTGCTCGAGCAGCTCGCCGCAGATACCCTTATCGTCTATCTTAAGCCCTCTGACACCATGCTCAACCAGATCGTCGAACGGTCTTTGCTTGAGCCTAAGCCAATGTATTACCAGAACCAGTTTCTTGATCAGGTACTGCCACAATATCTCGGTGAGCAGGGACTATCGACGCCCGAAGAGATTGTGCCGGATGACTATTTCCGATGGATGTTCCCCCGGCTTGTTGAGCATCGGCTTCCCCGATATCAGGAGATTGCGGATCGTTATGGAGTGGTGCTGGAGGCTGAGCGGATCGACGATATCCGGGGTGAAACCGAGTTTCTTGAGCTGATCTGCGACGCTCTGGGTTAAAGATGCCGATCGTTGCCAATACGGGCTTGCCGAGTTTTGAGCGTTTTCATCGCGAAGGTGGTGATGTGCTATCGCTGGAGCGTGCAGGCGCCCAGGATATCCGCGAGATGCATATTGGTCTCATGAACAATATGCCGGATGCCGCCCTGGAGCCCACAGAACGACAGTTTCTTCGACTCGTTGGCGGCTGCAACCGGATAGCCCAGTTTCATGTTTATCCTTTCTCTCCTACTGATGTTTCCAGAGGTGAGTCGGCCCGGACACATATCGAAAAGTACTATTATGATTTTGAGCAATTACGTGAGGAGGGACTTGATGCGCTGATCGTAACCGGCGCCAACCCGGTTTGTGATCAGTTGCCGGACGAAGAATTCTGGAATCCTATGTGTGAGGTGCTTGATTGGGCGGTTGAGCACGTGACCTCGACGCTTTGCGCATGCCTTGCAACCCACGCTGCCTTCCTTCATTTTCATGATATCGAACGTCATCCGCTGCCCGCAAAGCGATGGGGAGTGTTCCCACATCGCGTGGTGATGGAGCATCCTTTGGTCCGGGGTATAAATACCCGTTTCGATGTGCCCCATTCACGCTGGAACGATATCAGCGCGAAGGAGATGAGCGGAGTCGATCAACTCGTTCTGGTTGAAAGTCCCGACGCGGGGGTGCATCTCGCGACAAGTGCTGACGGATTGCGTCTGGTGTTTTTTCAGGGCCACCCCGAATACGACAGCTTTAGCCTGCTAAAAGAGTACAAGCGGGAAGTGAATCGGTTTCTTGCCGGCGAAGTCGATGTTTACCCGCCGTTTCCGGATAACTACTTTACTGAGGAGGTTTACCCGGTGCTGGACAACTTTCGCAAGGAGGCTGAACTCGCCCGTGAGCAAAACACAAGCGCCAGGCCGTTTCCCGAGCAGGATGTTCCTGTTGATAATACCTGGGGCGATACAGGCAAGATTGTCTTTAATAATTGGCTTGGCGCAATCTACCAATTGACCGATCGTGATCGGCGGAAACCCTTTATGCCTGATGTCGACCCCCACGACCCCTTGGCGAGTATTTTCTAGAACAAAGCGGGTTTCTAATCCTAAAACCACGAAATGGGCCACCGCCCACAAAAAGTGGGATTAATGTTAGACTCTGTTAACGCGCCGATTTGATTAACAGCTTGCAGGCGCTTTACAAGATTGCTAAAGCGAGTGCTCTCCGGCAGACCCGCTCTAGCAAGAATGCCAGCGCGGGTTTTTGTTTGGGTTTCCAAGGTAAACCGACCCGCACGGGCCGGTAAGGGTGAGGAAACGCTATGCCGAACAGCCGTTTTGAGCATTTGCTTCTTGAGCGCGAATGGTTGCTCGCGGATGGCGCAACGGGAACCAATTACTTTTTCATGGGTTTGCAATCGGGCGATGCGCCTGAACTCTGGAATGTCGATTATCCCGATCGTGTCTCGCTGTTGCACCAGCAGTTTTTAAATGCCGGAGCCGACATACTGTTGACGAATAGTTTTGGTGGTTCAGCTTATCGGCTCAAGCTTCACCAGGCAGAGAACAGGGTTACCGAACTGAATACTGCCGCGGCAAGGGTTGCCAGAAATTGTGCTGACGCGTCGGGACGCGAAGTGGTCGTAGCCGGCTCGATGGGCCCCACGGGTGAAATTCTTGAGCCCGTAGGAACGGTATCGGCAGAAGCCGCGCAGAGTGCCTTCGCTGAGCAGGCCCAGGCCCTCGCGGATGGTGGTGCCGATGTAATCTGGTTGGAGACAATGTCGTCTAAGGAGGAACTGCAGGCGGCTGGAGCGGGCGCAGCCGCATGTCGGCTGCCGGTTGTAGCGACCATGACATTCGATACCAACGGCAGTACGATGATGGGTGTACCTCCGCCGCGACTCGTGGATATATATCGTGAGACGGTCCCCCAGCTTGCGGCCTACGGCGCAAATTGCGGCGTGGGCGCGGCGGATCTGGTCGGTACCTTGCTTGCCATGCGTTCGCACGCGGCGGGATCGGATATCCTGGTCGCGAAGGCAAACTGTGGCATCCCGCAGTTTGTCGACGGCGAGATTAAGTACAGCGGAACGCCGAAACTGATGGCCGAGTATGCACGTCTCGCGCGCGATTGCGGTGCGCGGATAATTGGGGGCTGCTGCGGGACCACTCCCTTACACCTTGCTGCAATGCACCGCGCTTTACTCGACCACAATCTTCGGTCGGTTCCTGACATAGAAGTGGTGGTGTCGGCACTCGGCCAGGTTACAGCAGGCACCCGAACCGCATGCTCTCACTCACTTGATGTCCCCATTGAGAAAAGACGGAGCCGTGGTGGACGAAGGCGCCGTGCATAGGATCAGTATTTGACAAAGATGCTATTCTGCCTGAATGAGGCACGCTTTCATCATGGACCCCCTGGAGGGGGTCAAGCCACACAAGGACACTACCTATTTCCTGATGCTCGCTGCGTACGAGCGCGGATACGAGGTGTTTTTCGTCGATCCCGCGACGCTGTCTTTGCGGCATAGTGATGTGTATGCGGCAGTTGTAAAGGTCAAAGTCTCAAAGAACCAGCGCCAGCCTTTTGTCACTGAGCCCCAAGGCCTTTGCGCGCTCGCTAATATGGATGCTGTCTGGATTCGGCAGGATCCCCCGTTTGACCGAAGTTACTTTTATGTCACCCTGTTGCTGGATCAGCTTCCCGAGCGTGTCCAGATTATCAACAAGCCTGTGACCGTCCGTAACTGGAACGAAAAGCTTGCAGCACTGCGCTATCCAGCGTTTACGCCGACCACCTTCGTCTCGAGGAGCGTGCAGGAAATCAAACAGTTTCTGAAGGAGCAACAGCGGATCACCGTAAAACCGGTTGATGGCCATGGGGGAAAGGGCATTATTTTTCTGGATTCAGGCGGGAAGGAGATATCAGAGCAACTGGACAACGCGACCCGCGGCGAGCGGCACTGGGTAGTTGCCCAGCAGTATCTGCCAGCCGCGCGCGAGGGTGACAAGCGCATTCTGTTGCTGGACGGTGAGCCGCTGGGTGCGATTTTGCGTGTGCACGCCGAAGGCGTTGAACTGAATAACCTCGATCAGGGCGGCAGCGCCGAGCCGGCAAAACTGGACGACCGCGATCGTCAAATCTGTGAGGCGATGCGGCACGATCTTGTCATGCATGGAGTGCGCTTTGCCGGAATCGACGTGATCGGCGGTATGTTGATCGAGGTCAACATTACCAGTCCGACGGGTCTGCAGGAGATGAGCCGCTTTGATAAAACGGATTATCATCATCGCGTGATGGCCTCTTTTGAGGCGTAAAGGCTACTCCCCCAGGGCCAGGCCCTCACGCCGCGGATCCGCTCCACCCAGAAGCCTTCCCGAGGGAAGTAGTTGGATCATGTGCAGGCCGCTATTCATATCTCGGATCTGGACCTCGTGTCCTAAATCTGTCAGGGCGGTCTTTATTATTTCTGCATCGAGGTGTGATTCCAGGTCTGTTCTTCCATTGCGGTTGCAAAAGTGGGGCATTGACACTGCCTGCTGCGGGTTCATCTTCCAGTCCATTACGCCAACGAGTGCCTGAACAACATAACAGATAATCCGGCTGCCCCCGGGTGATCCTGCCACAAGCACCGGTGTGCCCGTGGAATCAAAGACAATTGTGGGCGCCATCGAACTGCGAGGTCGTTTGCCGCCCTCAACCCGGTTGGCAATAAGTCTTCCTGCTTTACTCGATCTGAAAGAGAAATCCGTCATCTCATTATTAAGTAAAAACCCCTGAGTCATGAGCATGCTGCCAAACCCTGATTCGATCGTTGTCGTCATTGAGACTATGTTTCCCTTAGTGTCGACGATACTGAGATGACTGGTGCCTGCTGACTCAAACTGCTGCATCGACGCCTGCGCGGTGCTTATGCCCGGCGGCTGACCCGGCAACGCCTTGCCCATAGAAGTTGATGGATGAATGAGTTGACTCCGGCCTTGCAGGTAGTCCGCACTCAGCAGTCCCTCTACCGGAACCGGAACAAAGTCGCTGTCTGCCATATAACGCGCACGATCGGCAAAGGCCAGGCGCGACGCCTCCAGTATCAGGTGAATGCCTTCGGGACTGGCTCCCAGGTCCTTGAGATCGAAGCGTTCAATGAGCTGAAGAATCTGACCGACTGTCAGCGCTCCCGAACTTGGCGGACCCATTCCGCATACCGCCTTACCACGATAACGGGCACATACAGGTGGTCTCGACAAGGTCGCGTACTCGGCAAGATCCTGGGATGTCATCAATGATGGCTTGGTGGAATCACCTTTCAGCGATTCGATCAGTCTTGCACCGATCACGCCTTCGTAAAAGGGCGTAATGCCTTCGTTTGCAATGATCTCTAGGGTTTTTGCAAAAGCACGATTGGTCAGGTGATGACCCGCAGGAAGGGGGTTGCCTTGTTCAGTAAAAAAATATTCTCGGGTAGCTTTGAAGCGCTGCAAAGAAGCTTGCGCCCCTTTGATTGATTTGGCCATTCGGGGCGAGACGGAGAATCCTTTGCGCGAAAGTGCGATTGCCGGCGCAAAAAGATCTGCCCAGGAGTGATTACCGAACCGCTGATGCACTGTATGCAGTAGATGCAGGGTGCCGGGGACACCCACCGCTTTTGGCCCTAGCCGTGCCTCACGCCACTTTATGATCTTCCCGCCGTCATCTTTAAAGTAATCAGAATTTGCCGCCGCCGGAGCTGTTTCCCTCCCGTCGAAACTGAAGAGAGTTCGATTTTCGGCGTCCCAGTAGAGCATGAATGCACCACCTCCAATTCCCGAAGACTGAGGCTCGACAAGATTCAAGATGAGTTGTGCTACTACGGCTGCATCGACCGCGGAACCATTATTTTTGAGTACGGTGTTTGCCGCCTGGGTTGCAAGCGGATGGGCAGTTACGGCCATGAACTGGCTTGCGAAGGCCGCTTCTTTGCTCTGCCAACCCGTTGCCGGCTCAGGGTCAGGTACTGAGGCTGCTGCAGATGCAATGATGGATCCGATGAACAACAGGATAGTCCCCACCAGCGTTTTTCGGTTAGCTAAAGAACAAAGTTTCATAGGTTGTGCTGGAAGGTGGCTCCAATGGACAGGGTGTTAATCTTTCGACGTGGTGGTTTTTGGGGATGCTTTGGGGTGCCATATCACACGGGTGCAGCAGAGCCTGTCCCAGTTGCTGTATTTGGAGTCAGCCGGCATCCAGAAAAAGCCAAGTCCTAGTGTCACACTCGAGATACACAGCCCGGTAAAGCGCTTCAGCGCATGACCCCAACCGATCGTATGTCCGCTCAACTGGATCACCCTTATCCGCCAGGCCTTCATGCCCAGAGTCTGTCCGTCGTTGACCCAGAAACCACCAAAATAGATGAAGCACACGCTTAATAAATAGATACGCTTTACCCACAGTGCGAGCAGAGTTTCCCCGGCAATCTGATCGAACCAGGGCAGCGGCAAGGCTGCGATAAATAAGAGACCTAAAAGTACAAAGATATCGTAGAGCAATGCACCCAAACGCCGACCCATCCCTGCGTCGGGATTACTCGCACGAGAGGTCTCGCTCATGAAATCAGGAGCTTGGCCTCAGCTCGGGTATCTGAAAAGCACTCAGGAACACCGGTTATCCAGCACTTTCTAACAAGTTATCCACAAGTTTATGAACAATCAGCAAGCATTAAGTGAAATGGCGTCCCCGGCAAGATTCGAACTTGCGACCTATCGCTTCATACCCCTTCAGTTTTCACTGCCAGCCCTGCCCGGGTCCGTTTGGGGTCTGGACTTTATCTTCACCGATGGGCAAAACGCCCGTAGGTGCTGCCCGTCAAGTCTCTACACCTTCCCACACCTTCTCTGCCGAAAGTGGGCTTGGCTCGGTATTGCCACCACCAAATGTGCTGAGGTTTCACCGAGTTTGAGCAGATTCACGCAGACTGTTTCCAGATGCTGGTGCCCAGTTACCTAGGAGGCGATTGCTCTATCCTGCTGAGCTACGGGGACGCAGTGGTCAGTATACCAAGGTGGGTAATCGGGCGAAAAACGCCATTAAAAAAATTAGAAAGATATAAACGCGGGGATTCTTGAACCTGGAACAGGGTTCCGGATATCGGGGCAACGGGACTATTGTCGAGGCAGGCAGGCGTCCGACCAGTGTAGTGCCACGTAACAAACCAAAATCCGGAACGGTTTGGAAAGATTCGAGCATACCAAGTGATGCACAAACGTCGGTCAGATCAGGATCTCACCAGCTCAAGGTCTACACGATATTCGGGGTCGACCTGACCATCAGCCTTGATTACGGTCATATTGGCCTGGCCCGGGGGTCAAAAAAGAGATCGCCCCTGGGGTGCGATCGGCTCGGCTTGGTAGGGCAACCGGAACTTCAGGCAAAGAAACATAATAAGCGTCTGAGAGCCAGCAGTGCGGATAATTATGCAGGTTATGGTAACCACCAAAGCGGTTGATATTGACCCAGCCCTGCAGATGTCAGTCGACTTGGCAATCGATTCCACAGTGTTCTATGTAGCGCATCACGGCATGGTTGGTGCATTGGCGAGACCACGACAGCGCGGAATTTTCCGAGGTCAACAGTTTACGATCCAGGTCATCCGCAGTCTGATCAGATCGTTCGGCATCAAGACGCGTAATTTCATCTGCCAGTGCTGCGTTAATAGCGTCGTCCGCGGGAAACCGAGTACGCATCAGCCCGGCGGACTACCAGGTCGGGAACTGTGGTTGTTCTGCCATAGACCGAGTGGAAGGAACAATGTGCTCGGTGGATATAATTATCCTACGAAAGCAGAAATTGGGTGTTATTCATGAATCCTCGTCTGCATTTTGCCTTCCTCAATGTCGGTCATTTCATTGATCACCTGCTGCCCTTGGTTTTCGCTACCGCTGCAGCGTTGGCACTGACCCGGGAATGGGGCATGAGTTATGCGCAGCTTATTCCCTACGCAACACCAGCACTGGTGGTATTTGGCCTCGGCGCTCTGCCGGCAGGATGGCTAGCCGATCGTTGGAGCCGTGAAAAGATGATGGTAATTTTCTTTTTCGGTATCGGGGCGAGTGCAATGGCTACCGCTCTGGCCGATACGCCCCTGACGATGGCTTTGGGTCTTTTTGCTATCGGCGTTTTTGGTTCGATTTATCATCCGGTGGGGCTCGCCATGGTCATTCAAGGGCGTAGTCGAACCGGCATACCGCTCGCCATTAACGGGATGTTTGGTAATCTGGGGGTAGCCTGCGCAGCACTTTTCACCAGTCTTCTGATTGGAGTCTCTGGGTGGCGGGCCGCCTTCGTCTGGCCTGGGGCCATCGCGGTATTGCTGGGAGTCGTTTACCTGACTTGTCTTCGATATGCGCAGCGGGGCGCTGTTCCGAATAGTGAGGGCAACGGAGTTGCAAAAAATCTCCCCGCTTTCACCCGTGAAATGCTCATCCGGGTTTTAATTGTGGTCTTCGTGTCTACCGCCCTCGGAGGCCTGATTTTCCAGAGTACGACTTTTGCTCTGCCAAAGGTGATTGACGAACGTCTCACGGTTTCCGTCACTGGCGTTGGCTGGTATGTGTTCAGTATCTTTGCACTGGCATCGCTGGGCCAGTTGGTTGTCGGATACTTGGTCGACCGCCTGCCGTTAAAGGGTGTGTTTCTCGTTGTTGCTGCTGGTCAGTGCCTTTTTGCCCTGGTGCTGGTGGGTTCCAGCGGCATTTCGACTGTTTTTGCCTCTGTCGCATTTATGCTGGTGGTATTCGCTCAGATTCCGATTAACGATGTGTTGATCGGTCGCTTCACTAGCAGCGAGTGGCGCAGTAGGGCATTGGCTGCCCGTTACATCATCACGTTTTCGGTGAGTGCAACGGCGATACCCATGATCGCGTGGACTCATAACAACTGGGGTTTTGACGCATTTTTCCTGATTCTGGCCGGTGTTGCCATCACCGTCTTCGGGTTTGTGTATTTATTACCCAGGGTGGAGGCTTTGCAGAAAACATCTTGAGCCACCCCTGGGAGAAGCGTATTGGATCGTTGAAAATATCTAGAAAAACAGGCAGGCTCGGCTTGAGGCGGAAAGAGAGATGGTCTAGGCGTATGGGGGCCACAGTTCGGTATCATCCCGGACAGTCGAAATAGATATTCCACGGAGAATAGTGAAAATGATAGGCCCATCTTCGGTAAACTTGCGGTCTTAACAAACTGGCAGCTGCATTTCGAGAAGGAGTCAAATGCTAATCGGTCAACTCCGGTTCAAACCCTGACGGCCTTGGTCAAAAACGGAAAAGCAAGATGTGTAATCGAAAGATACAGGTTCGAGCCCGAGCGGCCGTAAAAAATTATTTTGTTTGCTTTTCATGCTAAACCCTGGCCCCTAACAAATGAAGTCTACTGTGATTGAGTTTATGAAAACCTTTTTATCCTTTGATCAGAGCCTCTTGCCAACTTACATATTAAATGGTGGTGGTCGAAGTTCGCCCGTGTGCCTTGCACGGCTGATGCTTTCACAAGGAAAATCGCGATCACCCGCTACATGGATCATGCGAGTACTTATCGTGGGCATTATCGCAACTTCGTTCGCGTTTACCGAGGTGTCCCAGGCGGGAACATTGCTTACTAAGGACGAGAAGGAGGGTTTAACAGGGGTCTATTCCTTTAAAGGTCCGTTTAAGGAATTCCAAGTTGAGGTGATTCTGGAATTTTACCAGGATGATGCAAATAATTTAAAAGCAGGAGGGAAAGCTCGGATCAGCGACTGGCCGGAAGGAGAATGGACAGCCGAAGAGTTCCACAGCTTTCGACGTCTGTCGGCGAGCGAATGGGAGCAGGGATGGGGCGTAACAGAGATGGCTGGCCAGCGCTGCGATTCGGATCGAGTCTGCATCGTCGCAGTTAACGAGCGGAGTTCTGATGATGATCGAATGTCTGTCTTCAGATTGATGCAGTTTACTCAGGATTTTGGTACTTTCCAGAGCTATACGGTCCCCAGAAAGGGAGAGCCTGGTTATCTTGGGGTGGTTCTCACAAGGTTAGTTGACGAACAGGAAACCCACGCTGAGGACTCAACCGCGGGCAGTACAGGTAATACTTCAATTCAGCCTTCGCTGGAGGTGGTGCACCTTCAGATGGAACTCGCATTCTGGCAGTCTGTTGAGCGTCATGGAGGCCTATCCATGTTTAATGCTTATCTGGCGAAGTATCCCGATGGCGTGTTTTCCGCGATCGCTAAACTGAAGATTCAGCAACTCGGAAAAAGCTAGTTGCCCCAAGGCGCGTGGGCGTCGCTGAGCGCTGGTATTTGCTTTAGTTACGGGAACTGATTCAAATCCACCGCGGACGCGTTTGCAGATTCATTCTCCGTTGTGGAAACCTCCCTCCACAGGCTATTCCGGGCTGCTGGCATGTTTAGGGGTAGAGAACTTTTGTTCTGGATTCTGAATGCCGTACTTTGTCCTGAGGGTGAGTGTGATGAAGTGCGGATCGTAGATATGATGATCGATGTTGGGCTGTTTCTTGAAACACAGGATTCGGTTCACAACATCCGGCTTTTGTAAAAAATAGGTGTCCCCGGAAGCGGTAGAAAAATTTCCATAGACGCTGATCGGGTGCATGAGTTTTTGCCCGTCAAGGTAGCTAATTTCGACTTCGGTGGTGTCTTCCCCCAGGGCATTTTCTTTCGCGTCGATAATTGTGAAAAATGTACACTGGTGGGATAGCGCGACTTCCGCCGAGCGAAGCAGGGCGTAGTCCACGACGGCTTCGCGCTTGGTAAATCCGTTACCTTTGAACCGAACCTCATAGACATCTTTTTCAATTATTTTTTCAGAATATCCACCAAGGAAACCCCATTTCTGGCTTTTGTATGGTGTGGGCATACATCCTGAGGTCAAAGTAAACCCTAAAGATACGATAAAAATTAGGAAGGTCCGGATAATCATTTTAGGTTTCATCAGTTGTGCATGTCAGAAAATTCCCTTGACACCTTGGACAAGGCATCGTCTCAGTCAGAGTCTAGGCGAACCAATCCGCTGGCGAAACAGGGACCTGATAATACTCTCCCCAAAGCTCCCCAATCCACATAAAGACTCAGTGAAATGTAAGGAAAGAGAACTATGCCGGTGAAAATACGATGAAAACCAGAAGTCCCGAAGGTGCGGCAGTTGATCCCCACTGGCAGTTGATCAGAAAAATTGCCTGGTTCCCTCAAAAAACATTGACGTTGGACGTGCAGTTTTTGAAAATTTCGGCATAATCACACGTTATTGGTTTTACGCTGTCTTGATCACGGTCGGGCTTCTTGTCAGGTTGCTGAAGATAGCTAGTAAGAGGATTTAACCCCGATTCGGTGAAAGTTTCCCTGCAAATTGTTGAGCAGCCTGAGGACTGCCCAGCTCCAGAACGAGTGGTGGTGTTGTCTGCTAACGGTGGTCGCGTGGGGCGGTCATTTGATTGTGATCTGCAACTTCCTTCACCATCGATCTCAAGAGAGCAGGCTAGGATCGAACCCGGGAAGGATGGTTTCGCCTTGGTTGACCGCGGCCGAAATCCGATAAAACTTAATGAATACTACGCCGCCCGTGGTATTGCGCAGCCGCTCTATGACGGAGATGTCATTGCGATTGCTGGATTCAGAATACTTGTGACGGACCTTCGAAGGGAGTCCGATCTTCGGCAACGCCCTCACAAAGAGGCGGTGATAAAAAATAATGACGAGGCCCCATGGGGAGAAAATGCTGAGGACCTAGTGTTTTCGGATCCTATCGAGGCGTCCGGTGAAGATCTTCTCGATTCTTTGGATCCAGAACCCGTGGCAGAGCCTGAGCCGAGACTGGATTACGTGGGGAATGAGATCCTGAGTGAGTTGGAATCCTCGGAAGTAGTGACACGGTCTAAGGATGCCCAAGGGGGTATCGACGGTGATGATCTTTTTTCAGTCAGCCCAGATATGGATGTTCTCCGTGGTGTCGACAATATGTTGGATACCGGCGATCAACTGAATGTCCGGCCGAATGCACTGGAGGCGGAGTCATACGCAGAGGCTGATCCCGAAACACAGATGTTTCATAACGTTCACCCTGTCGTTATTCCCAGATCAGGGGTTACAAGGGATGCTGATTACCGTTTATATGAGCATCTGTTGGGTTGTATCGATGAGGTAGCAGAGGAATTCGTAGCGCAATTTGATCCTGACTACCTGGAAAGTCTGTTCCTAGATGATCGGAAAAAGCGAATTGGGCGGAAGAAATGGTTGTGGCAGACTTATAGGTCTTACTTCAGCCGAAAAATGAAACAACGTGAATATCAGGCCGAACTTAAGGGACTGCTTCTGGAAAAACTTAGAACTCAAACTAGCCAAGGGCAATGAGGAAATACTTTAACTACCCGGCCATCTGTATGCTAAGTCTGATCCTTGCGGGGTGTGCTGCCCCAAAGAACGTGGAGCCACTGACAAAGTTCACGGTGATGATTCATGCGGATGACTCCATTAATCCCTCAAAGGGCGCGCTCGCTAAACCCGTTGTAGTGCGTTTTTACCAATTAAAGGATCCAGGTAAATTTTCAGGGGAGAAGGGTATTCAGTTATTCACTGACGACGACGCGGTACTTGCGGACACGCTCGTTGCGAAGCAAGAATTGACGCCACTGCTGCCAGGAGAAAGCCGAGAGGTCGAGGTCCTGATGCACCAGGGAGCAAAGTTTTTTGCCGTGCTCGCTGAATTCTCAGAATATAGATCTGCAAATTACCGATCAATCCTGCCGCTAGGCCCTCCTTCGAAGAGTTCGGCGCCGTTTGACGTGATTTTGGTTACGCTGTCGGGAAATAACGTTGCGGTATTTAAACCCGCCGTCAAGAAACCTTGGTGGAAGATATAGGACCGAGGTCAATTTATGAGTGATTCGAGTAAGGTGATCTGGAAGGAGGGAATGTTCATTACCCCTCAACACTTTCAGCAACAAGAACGCTACCTGTCTTGGTATATAGACAGCACTTTTGATGCCGGAGTGGAACTTGGGTCAAAAGCAGGCTTTGCATCCCTTGAGGTTAATCACGATCTTCTCAAGATCGGCAAGTTCGCCGTTGCGAATTCCTCTGGATTCCTTCCTGGAGGAGGCTATTTTGCTCACGAAGAGGAAGTTGTGGTCGACATTCCGCCGGAGGCAGTTGAGAAGATCGTGTTCCTGACGTTGCCCGTGGCAAGGAAAGGGGTTCCCGAGTATATGGATCAAGGCGACTTGCTTACTCGGTATGTCGGAAAGGACATCACCGTCTTCGATTCCTCGAGTGACGATAACAATTCCGTTGACCTTTTAGTCGGTAATCCCAACATTAGATTGATGTTGGAGGGGCAAGATTTATCAGGATTCCTTGTACTGCCTGTGGCGCGGGTGCTTCAGACCTCAAGTGACGGGGAGGTGATTCTCGACGGCAGTTTCTTGCCGATGACTACTGTATTTGGTGCATCAGCACAGTTGGTGGAAAGGGTTAGAGAGATCGAAACATTAATTATCAGCAGAGCCCGAGTGCAACTCTCGAAAATTACTGCAGAGGTTAATCCAAATACCCAGCATGTATTGTTCAGGGAGTACATGCTCCTGCAGAGTCTCTACCGTTGGCGTCCATGGTTCGCAACCGTTTTGCACGAATGTAAATTAAGTACTCCAAGTCTTTATTTGAATCTATGTCAGTTTGACGCCGAACTTGCAAGTGTTTCTGCCGAGCCGTGCCCTTCGTATGAAACTCTGGAGCCCAAAAACGCCTACCCTGAGTTCAATCGGGTGATTAGTTCTCTAAGAGAGCGCCTGACACTTGCTCAACAGGATTCTGTCGTCGAGTTCGATGTCAATAAGGATTTGTTCTTGGAAAATCGGCTAATGCGCATCGCGATGGCGGATCCGGACAGCTTTTCCAAGCATAGGTTCTTTTTATCCGTAAATCCAGGTGATACCAAACCGGAATCTTGGTCGTACTCGCATTGGCGAATAGATGAACTGCAAGAACTATTTCAGCATATATCTAAGTTGGCGGGTTCGAGGACAATTAGCGAACTGATTCGTCGCTCACTCTCGGGAATTACTCTCATTCCACTGCCTGTGGCGCCTGCTGAGTTGAAGCCGGAGTTAAATACTTTCTATTTTCGGATTGATATAGATAGCGAACTCTGGCGCGAGATTATTGAAACCCGGGATATTATTACATTGCATGTAGATACCCGGATACCAGATCCACGCGTTCGATTCTTTGCGATCAGGTAGGCACGCGAAATGGAATTTCTCGATGAGGAAACAGTAACGATAGATCAGTCAGGAGGGGTATCGGAGAAGGATGCTGCCGGCAAGGAGGGGGGTGGGGAACTCGTACTTGCCTCAAGCTTTAGTACAGAGTCTCTATCACAAGGTTCTGCGTTTCCCGATAACCGATTGATGACGATTTCGTCTGAACTCCTGGCTCTGTGCGTTAAATTACCATCTCTTCCGCAGCCCGAGAATCTAGATGAGTTTCGTCGAAGGCTTTTCGGGCAGATCCATTCACTAAAGGTTAATGGTAGTCAAGTTGACTACCCGGTTGACCAGATCGATAAAGCGTGTTTCCTCTTCGCGATCGTTATCGATGAAATTATCCTGTGTAGCGGTTGGCCCGATGCCGATTTGTGGGCCAATGATTCGCTTTTAAGTAAGATCTTCAAGGTCCGAAATGGCGGAGAATTGTTTTTTAAACTCACTGAGCGAATGCTCCGCCAACCCAAAAGCTATCGCGAGTTGCTCGAACTGAGTTTTTTCTTCCTCTCTATCGGATTCCAGGGAAAGTATCGAGGTGAAGTTACGGATGCTATTTTTCAGCTGAAAAACGAACTTAAACAGCAGATTGACAAGTATCTGCCTACGGATGCGGTTACTTCCGATTATGAAGCCGATAGCTTAGTTCCGCGCTCGAAAGTGACTCGAACACGGATTGGCCTAATTAGTATTACGGGTCTTGCGCTCGTGGTATTGGTCTATCTTGGCGCACTTACTTTTTTGCAGGCTAATGCGACCAGTCGTGGCCAGCAATTCATTGAGATCAGTGAAGAGATTGACAAGTTGCCGGCAGCTAAATGGGCGAGTCGCAACAAAGCAAAAACGGAAGCGAGGGCAGGTGCTCAGTTTTAAGGGGTCCGATATCTGGATATCGGTTCTGGCAACAGGAATCATTTTCTACTCTTCCCCGCAAACGCGATTTGGGATTATTTTTTGAGAGTGTAAAAATAAATTGAAGACTCGGTTAATTGTTAGTTTGCTGATTGCGATTCTCGTCACCACATTGACGGCGGTGGCTTTTTACATCTATTCGGTGAGTCTATCGTTTTGGGCGCAGGTGCTGATTCTGGTTGCCATTCTCGTCGCGTCTTTCGCCGTTATTTTCTATGGCAAAGCGGTCTTGATATCCGTTTATCGAGCTATAAAAACCTGGTGGAACAAACCAAATCTTAGAAGCGACCTTCTCGTCCTAAGACGTATGACACGCCGATTGTTTAGGCGGAACTCGCTTTACGATATTCCGATTTTTGTTCTTCTCACCAAGGATATTGAAAAAGAGGCGGAATGTCTGGGCAAGCTCGGTCTTTCTCTGCTTGACCGTTTTTCCCGGAATTCACCGGTCCAGTACTGGGTTGGGCATGAATCGGTTGTCATCACACTGGATTGGGGTTCGTCAAACGCTTATCCCAATCTTGCGAGGGATCTCGGTCGGTCGTTACGGAAAATTCGTCCGCGCCAGCCGTTAAACGGTGTCATTCTGAATGTTGATTGCGAGCTTCTCGTAGACGACTCTGATTCACGTGCGCATGAGTTTGCGGAACTAAGTAAAGAGCAACTGCTGAGATTTGTTCGGGGAGCCCATATTACGGCACCGGTCTACACCATTGTGTCTGGCATGTCTTCGCTAGCGGATTTCTGCCAGTTTTTCTCGACAGCTTCAGAGTCGGTCTGCGATAGCCCTCTCGGCTCCCTTGTGCAACAGGATCCAAGTGGACATTTCGATCCGTCGGAGTTTGATGCCGCTTACGCGTCGGTTCTACAGAAATTTGCGGGTAGCAGAAATACCAGTCTACTGAGCCAACTGGATCCGGATTATCGAGTATCTATCGCGGCAGCGCCTCTGCAGATGCTTATGCTGAAGCCGGTGCTTAACCGATTCTTGACGGAACTGTCTCGCGCCAGCGATCGCGAGCGGCCCGTATGGATTCGAGGAATTTATTTTCTCGACTCGGTCGCAGGACGGGAACCGAAGGACCTTCTTTCAGGCGCGGCAGCAGGGGCGATGGGGCTTCGCTTTACCCGCCCTGCGCGTCAAATTCCCAGCGCAAGAGCACTTTTTACACGAAATCTCTTCAGAAATGCACTACGCGCGGATTCACAGGCAATAGGGGTTCGCCGTGGTCCGGATATCGCTGCAAAAGTCGGAGCCGCAGGCGCCATAACCGGTTGGTTGGCAGTCCTGGGCTTTATGGTCTGGTCAGTCAATGAGGAGACTGTCTTCAAAAGCAAAGAGTTTCAGACGGCGATTAATGCAGCCAGTACCTATCGGGAGAAGATCAAGACCTTGTCACCCCAGGGGTTGGCTAACTCTCCAGACGAGATCATTGATGTGTTGGGGATACTGAGGGCGAGTACTTTCGCGGAATATCAGAAGAGTCGACTGGCGACCAGTTTCTGGATTCCGAACGATAGCGTTCGGGACCAAGTCCAGGCGATGTACCAGACAGAACTTGGGCGTTTTGCTCTGCCGATGCTTGCAGAGAAGCAGTATCAAATCCTGAGGGACTATGAAAAAAATCCTACTGTTCGTGAAGTTGCAAGAGCATTTAGAGCGTCGGCAATTTATGTGGATCTTGCGCTCTCCGAAAACCCGTCAGGACTTATTTTAAGAAACAACGCGGATGAAGTTGTCCGATTTTTTCTTGAACAGTTCGAAAACTTAACGGGACCTCAGAAAATCACTCTGGGACGCATTATTCAAGATATCGACATGATGTCCTATGGAAAAACGGATCTGGCGAAACAGATTCAGAGATCTGCAGCCAAAGAGCTCTCTCGATTTGGTCTGGAGCAAATTTGTTACCAGCTCATAAGAACTGCTCCCATAAATTCTCAGATGGTTGAGTTGGGTGATGCGCTTCGGGCAAATTTCGACGTTGTCTATACGCTCAATCCACAGGACGGCTACTTTCGATTTGAAAAGACAAGCGAGTCGCTGCTGAGAGTTCCCTATCTGTTTACCCGGGATGGTTTCGAGTTCCTTGATCTTTCTACATTCTCAAATCATATCCGGCATGCAATTGAATATGTTGGAGTAATCGATCCGCGGGTGGCGGCTAAGATCAGTGAACAGGAGCTTGAAAATATTGCCGCAGATATTCGGAATTTGTACACCCGGGACTACATCGATACATGGAACGGCATTCTGGCCTCGGCAGCCGTGAGGCAGGCTGCTAACGCCGGTCAGCTTCAGGAACTGTTGGCAGCTGCGAGTTCGGCAACGACCTCACCGCTGGCTCAACTGATGAGTATGACGAGCACCCACACGAAACTATTCACTCCTCCTTTAGATCAGAAAGGGAAGCCTAATTCCTCAAAATCAAAAGGGGTCAAGGCGCCATCGTCGGTTACCAAGCTTCTGAAGTTGGAAAAGAAAGCGCAGACTAGTGAAAAGGCGCGAGAAGCCCTGAAACAAGCGCAAAAAGAAAGTTCGGCTAAAGCCATTACCCAAGCCTTTGCTGCCTTCCATAAGCTTCTTGATCCTGCAGCAAAGGAAACCGAAGTTGCTAAGCTGATGGGTAATCTGCACTCTTTGAACCAGTGGGTTCAGCCTTTTGTTGGTAGTTCTGAGGGTGGTCGCGACATTTTGGAGGCGTGGAAAAAGCCTGCGGCTAATGGTACAAATCCGATTGCCCGGATGCGTCTTCGCGCAGATGATTATCCTCAGGTGATCAAGGGTTGGCTGGTTAATCTGTCTACTAATGCGAACAGTTTACTCATCGGTGTTGCGCATCAGTGGCTTTCAAGGCATTGGCAGAGCCAGGTAGTTGAGGAATTCAACCAGTCGCTCGCCGCGCGCTTTCCGTTTGATTCCACGAGCAATGCTGAATCTGATCTGGATCGCTTTACCGCATTTTTCAAGTCGGGAGGAGTTGTCGATAGTTTTGTGGCTAAATGGATTTCACCTTTTCGCTTCGGTCCGACCGGATCAGGTCTCGCTCCAAGTTTTCTCTGGGACGACGGCTTGAAACTGGATCCTTCCCTTCGTGAATTCCTGGCGGCCACATCGACGATAAGAGACACTTTATTTGATCCCACCGGTATACGCCCTGAAATGGACTTTGAGGTGCGAGTGGATGAGATGCCGATCGATCTCACAGAATTTAGTATACGGTCCACCGCACCGCTGCTGGTCTATCGCCATGGGCCCAGCCTCTGGAGACCACAGGTTTGGCCAATCGGCGGCGACGCATTGAGGCTTAGGGCATTCAAAGGCCTTGCACTCTCCGAGGAGAAAAAAATTCCTGGCGCCTGGTCGTGGTTCCGGATCCTTGCGCATGCGGCACCCATGGCGGAGGGGCGTCAAATTCCAGTTAATGTTCAAGTCGGAGATAGTTCCGTTAAGGCGACAATAAAACTGTTAGGCCCCCAGAACCCCTTCGACCTGACTCTGTATTCTCGTTATCAGCCGCCAGGTACGATTTGACTGGAATTAAACTAATAGCGAAAGTTCATCGTGCCTTACTGGACCGAAAAACAAGCTCAGGATGCAACGGTGTTCCGAAAGTTCGCCTATTCTAAAACTGATCGTTTTCGCTTGAGAAAGGAAGCGGAGATTCTCTCCAGTATTCATCATCCCCGGATTCCGAGGCTTTTGGATTTCGATGAGGGTAGGACGCACTCCGAACTTATTGCTCAGTTCATACCCGGAGTCTCAATGGGTTCACTGCTAAGAAACGGGGAAGCTGTGCCAGACGCATGGCGAAGCGAGATTACGGAAGCAGTTGAAAGTCTCCATTATTCGGGATGGAATCATGCGGACATCAAACCTGCCAATATATTGATTCATGGCTCCGATGCCTATCTGGTGGACCTGGATTCGGCAGCACGGCATGGTGAACCGTACTCTACGATACCCGACCGCTCGTTCACTCCATCATTCGCGGCCTGGAGGCAAGTTGCCGGTAGGGGAGAGGTCTCGGTATCTGATGATCTGTTTTCTCTCGCGCTGACAGATTTCGTAGGGTCATATCGTCGACATCCGTTTAATGGCCACTCAATCTTTGAATTTTTCTTGCTGGGCGCGGATCGTCTTTCCAATATGGTAAGTAAATTTGGTAAAGATCTCATGGAGCGGGTTTGCCAGCAGTATGAAGTTATGTGTCGACTCGAACCTTCTCCGGTGGAAACCGTTAGCCCGAATTGGCGCAAAGTTCGAAAGTAGAACGCCTTACTGGAGGGAATCATGGACGCCGACTTCAGCCCAGAGACCAGTCGACTTCGTGCCAAGGACAGTGACGGAAAGGAATACGTGGTCGGTAGTCTCACGGTCCGGGAGCAAATCTTTGGAGTTGGGGAGATACTGGTCGTTCTGGCGGCAAAGAATCTGGCTGCAGACGCCTTAATCGGAAAGAAACTCACTTGCTCTGTCTACGATGGTCCAAGTCCGAGTGCAAAAAAGGAGCGGGAGTTTGAAGGGTATATCGAGCATATCCGCTCCGGAGTCGGTGATGAACCGGACGGCATGCAACAGTATGAATTTGTTCTTAAGCCATGGTTTTGGCTTCTCACCTTCTCTCGCAACTTCCGTGTATTCCAAAATAAGAGCACGCAAAGCATCGTATCCACCGTTCTAGAAGACGCGGGATTTCGGGGAGAGTTCAATTTCCTGTCTATCCCAAGCCTGGTTCGACCCTATTGCCTACAGTACGGAGAGAGTGATTTTGATTTCGTCTGCCGTCTGCTCGCTGAGGTAGGGGTTAATTTTTTCTTCGAGCAAAAAATTGGTAGCCATAAAATGGTGATGCAAGATGCAGAATCGACGAGTTCGAAAGTATCCGGGAATGACTATGTTTATGCGACAGATCCGAACGAATCTAAGAATACGATTTATCACTGGCAAGTAAGTAGTCAGTTCCATGCGCCTGCGACAGTGCTTGCAAACTATGATTACGAACAGACAAAGTACACAGAGACGTCGAAAACCAAGAGTTCGGATAAGCTCGCGAATGCCGGGTCGTTGGTTAAAACGAGCACTTCTGAGCCCACGGTTTCAGGAAAATTGGAGACGCTGGCAGATTTGCTGGTCAAGCGAAGAAATGCGAGTGAGGAAAGTAACTATGTCCGAGTCGCGGGGAAAAGTTGGAGCCCTGATCTGACTGTCAGTGAGCGGTTCAGTCTTAAAGCGCATTTCGACAGTGCTCAGGTTGGAGACTATTTGCTCGTTTCCGTAAATCATTTTTTCACGACAGAGCCTGAGGGAATTTTCCGTTACGAAAATGAATTCAACTGTGTCAGCACCTCTCGCAAGTATTTTCCTGCAGTAATCTCCAAGCCTACGCCTCCAGGATTCACGAGTGGGGTGGTGGAGGGTAAAACGCCCGGGGAGCCTGCGCAGGACGATCAAGCAAGGGTCAGAGTGCGTTTTCATTGGGATAAGGCGGAAGGTGATTCCCCAAGCTGCTGGATTCGCGTGGCTCAGTTGATGGCTGGGAAAACCCGAGGAACGCAATTTATCCCCCGGGCAGGTGATGAGGTGCTTATCGGATTTCTGGACGAAGATATCGACAGGCCCGTCATTGTTGGAAGTGTTTACAACAGCGTAAACACGGCAATTTTCTCTCAGACCAACTCGACCCAGACGGGGATGAGTACAAAGCTCTCGGGAAAATCAAACGAGTTCATCTTTGATGACAAAGCGGATTCAGAGGTGATTTCCATTAATGCTGCCAAAGACCTGACCGTCGAGGTCGAGAATAATCTGACCGAAACGGTGAAAGGTGAATTCAGTCAGACGGTAGACAAGAAAGCCGTGACTACCGCAAAAGAGACTTATCTGTTGGACGTTACGGAGAGTCTGACCGAGAAATCCAAGAAAATCTTGATCGAGGGAACGGAAGAGATAGAGGTAAAGGTCGGCAGCAATAGCGTGAAGATAAATACTGAAGGAATTACCGTAACTGCCTCTGAGCTGAAATTATCTTCGACGGCAAAGACGGAGATTTCAGCGACAGGGGCAATGTCGCTGTCGTCCACTGCGGCTGCCTCACTTTCTGGATCTGCGGGAGTCAAGATCAGCAGCGATGCTACCACTGATATTCAGGGTCAGGCCGGCGCATCTATACAATCTTCCGCGCAGACAAAAGTCTCAGGAGCGGCGATCACGGAAATTTCGGGCGGGTTGGTCAAGATCAACTGATGGGTACTTGGGGTAAAATTACCGCGTCCTTGTCGATCGATGTTTTATCGAGATACGAAGCTTCTGAAACTTGTAAAAGCCTTATTACCGAAGATGAACTTCCGAGCCAGTCAATTGACAAGTTGGCGTCGGAGGGGAGTCCGTTTGATGCCGTGCAGTTTATCTGCCATGGCCTTGGGGCCCGTGACAGCATTTTTTTTGGTGTGAAAAGTCTTGAATTGAGGAACGATGCCTGGAGTAGTCTAGAGAAGTTGGCGTTAGCCGCATCCCAGGAATGGGTGTTCGAGCCTGACGAGGTCAGTAGAATTCGCGCTCACAAACTATCATCCAGGCTTGGCCTTCGATCAGGCCCCAGTTGGCTTGCAGAGGCGGTGTTTTGGAGCGGATCCGGCTCTATCAGTGGAGTGGATGAAGAGCCACTTCTCCCGCCGGAATACTTATATGCGCGTGCTGTGTGCGCGGCTATTGCAACCTCTGCGGTGTTGCCGCCCTGGCCTAGTGATGTTCCAGGGTCAGCGCGCTTTTACGAGCAAGTTTTGACCATCGGTAGAGGTATTGTGAATGGTAGTGCCGCATAGCCTCGTCAAGGCTGGTTTGGCAAAAAAGACCGTGGACTTTTTGGGGTTAGATGAGGTGATTTGAGACTTTAAAAATTCACCGTACTTTGTGTTAATCTCGTCATCAGTCAACGGTTAGGGTAATTCCAGCTGATGTGGCGAGTGGATTTCAACATTTCTGGATAAAGGAGTGCGTAATGGCGACGTTGTTCATGAGGATTGATAAAAACGATAGTATTAAAGGCGGCGCAACCGTCGAGAAGATCGGTGGAAAAGAGGGATGGTTTGCGTTGCAGTCCGTGAGTTGGTCGGGCGCTCGTGGCGTCAACATTGAAATCGGCAATGCTGAGAACCGGGATTCGGGTATTGTTCACATGGGCGAGCTCAGTTGTTCGAAGTCTTACGACGGAGCGTCGCCCTTTATGTCGACATTTCTGTTTTTCCCAGGCAAAGAAGGCAAGACCGTATTCGTCACTGATACCAAACCTAATCGAGAGGGAGATGGAGTTATCCCCTACCTTGAGTTCGAGTTGACGAATGCGCGGATGTCCAACTATTCCCTGATGACTTCAGACGGAGGGGATCCGTCAGAGAGTTTCAGTCTCGTTTACACAAAGGTGACCATCACTTATTACGTAGAGGATGATGGGGGTAAAGTAACGAAGGCAGCTACGGTCGCTTACGATGCACCGACAGCGAAACTGGAGTCAAAAGCAGACCTGAAGTAGGGCGGCCGACTTGTTTCGGGTATTAGATTAGGAAAATTTAACTAAGGAGTAACGTCATGGCATTAAACGAGCAACAAAAGCGTGTGCCGAAAAATCGCGTCAGCATTACCTACGATGTGGAGATTGGCAATGCTGTCGAAACTGTCGAACTGCCTTTCATCGTAGGAGTGCTCGGTGATTTTTCTGCGGATAAGGAAGAGCGTGAACCTCTGCACGAGCGGAACTTTATTGATCTAGATAAAGATAATTTTGATTCTGTGATGAAACGAATCGCGCCGAGGCTTCAGATGAAAGTGGAGAATACACTTGAAGGCGATGACAGTGTGTTTGAGGCGGATATCAGTTTTTCCTCAATGAAGGATTTTGAGCCTGAATCACTGATTGGGAAGATTGAACCACTCACCAAGTTGATGGAAACACGGACGCAACTGAAAGATCTTCTTGCCAAAGCTGACAGATCGCGAGATCTTGAATCCCTTCTTAAGGAGGTGTTGTCAGATGGAGACACCATAGAAGCGCTTTCCAAAGAATTGGGTTTGGCAGATTCAAAGAAGAAATAGGATAGGATAAAAAAATGGCTGAAAAGAAAGGAATGAGTTCGGGCGCAGCAGGCGGTGCTGCCAAAGACGGCGGTGGAAGCCTGCTAGAAAGGGCTGTACAAGCTACTGAGCGGACTGAACCCGAAACAACCAAGCAATTGCTGTCGGTGGTTATTCAGGAAGCGCTTAACGGTGTAGTCACCTGGGATCACAACGTAACCAAGACCATTGAGACTGCTATCGAGAAAATTGATGAGGCAGCCTCCAAACAGCTTGCGGCAGTAATGCAGCAGGAGAAGTTCCAGCGACTTGAGGGGTCCTGGAGGGGTCTTCAGAAACTGGTCCGAGAGAGCGATCTGGGCGCGGGCCTGAAGATCAAACTCAATGATTTTTCTCAACGGGAGCTTTTGGAGCAGTTTCAGGATGCACCCGCAATTGACCGCAGCCCACTCTTTAACCTTGTTTATCAGGAAGAGTATGGTACTGCTGGCGGTTCGCCCTTTGGCGCGCTCCTCGGCGACTACGAATTTACGCCGAGCACCGACGATATGACGTTGCTGACGAACATGGCACAAGTGGCGGCCGCGAGTCACGCGCCATTTTTCTCGGCAGCTTCACCGGCGATGTTTGACTATACCGGGTTCGGGCAGTTTGGCGATAACAAGCCTGTTGCAGCATCCTTTGATCTGCCAACCTACGCTGCCTGGAATGGGTTCCGAGCGATGGATGAATCTCGGTATGCGGTTCTGACTTTGCCGAGAACTATGGCGCGACTGCCATATGGAGCCCGTGGTTCGTATACGGATGCGTTCAAGTATGAGGAACTGGAGACCGATAAAGCCGGTAATCCGAATCCATCCGATGAGTCCCAGTTAGTCTGGTCGAACGCGGCGTATGAACTGGCGTTGAAAATGACGCAGGCATATACCGCAAGCGGGTGGTGCACCGCAACGCGTGGCCTCGAGAATGGAGGTAAAGTTGAAGGGTTGCCGAATTTGGTATGTGTTACAGAAGATGGTGATCTGAAACAGGTATGTCCAACGGGTGTGAATCTTACGGACGAGCGGGAGAAAGAACTCAGCGATCTTGGATTTCTGCCACTCGTCCATTTTAAGGATTCCAACTATGCGGCATTCATCGGTAGCCAGACATGCCAAAAGCCAAAGACCTATACAGACCCTGACGCAAGCAGTAATGCAGCGATTTCGGCAAGACTGTCCTATATCATGGCGAGTAGTCGGATTGCGCACTACCTGAAGGTTATGGGTCGTAATTGGCTAGGGTCTGCGTACGAGGCGCCGGATATCACCCGGATGTATACGGACTGGATCAATACCTTCACAAATTCGGGAGCAATCGGGAATGCGTCGCGCGCTAAGACGCCGCTCGCCGCATCTGCGGTGGAAGTGGAGGCCGTTCCAGGCAGACCAGGGTCATACAGAGCAATCGCATATTTGAGGCCTTGGCTTCAGTTGGAAGAGCTCACAACGTC
>DPVA01000024.1:0-2085 GCA_003529705.1 Gammaproteobacteria bacterium
GCCGGTGAAGTAGCGGATCTCTGCTTCGGTGGTGACCACGAGGGCATCGAGTTGGGCGTTGCGCATCAGTTTCTGGGCGATATGGGTGCGCTGCTCAAACTCTGCCGTCGCAAAACCTCGGTTGATGTCACTCATGGTGAAATATCTTCACGGAGCAATATGTTCAGCACGCGTACCGACGAGCGCTTCAAAGACGTCGGGATCAGTGGCGCCTTCGGTGCCGAATACTAAAACACGACTGGACTCGTTAAGATTCATCTCGTGCGCCAATGATTCATTTCCCAAGGCGCCAATCAGTCCAGCTAGACCTGCGATCGCAGATTCACCGGCCACGATGGCAGGGTCTCCCGAGGCGCCTGTAGCGAGCAATTTCATCAGGGGGGCAACCGGGGCATCCGAGATTGTCAGAAAGTGGCGGGCACCGGACTTCAGAATCTGCCATCCGAGTAAAGAGACTTCGCCACAGGATAGACCCGCCATCAGGCTTTCATCGATGATATTGACGAGTTGCGGCGCTCCTGCCCGCGCACTCTCATAAAGGCAGGCCGCCGGAACCGGCTCAACGACAGTCAAATGCGGCATCTTGTCGCCATAGCGGTGCCAGAGGTCGGCTCCCACCGCGCCGGCAAGGCCGCCGCATCCGCCCTGGATAAAGACATGGGTCGGGATAACACCTTCGGGAAGTAAATTCATCGCTTCTGTGGTCATCAGAGTGTAGCCGGCCATCACATCACGGGGAATTTCCATGTATCCCGGATACGAGGTATCGGAAACGATATGCCAGCCGTTCGCTTTGGCATCATGGTCCGCCTGACGGACAGAGTCATCGTAGTTTCCCGCCACCCGCACTACTTTGGCGCCAAAGGCTTCTACTGCCTCCTGCCTTCCTCGGCTGACGTTTTCGTGCATATAGATCATGCACTGACAGCCAAAACGTTGCGCGCCCCAGGCAACCGACCGCCCATGATTTCCATCCGTCGCGGTAACAACAGTGATGTTTTTTACCTTATTAGCAAAACGCTGTGTATTAATGTCGTCAAGGCTGACAGTCGTATTCGGCACATCGACGTCCAGAGCCTGTCGCAGTACATGCTGGACAGCGTAAGCGCCACCCAATGCCTTGAAACTGCCTAGCCCAAAGCGTGTGCTTTCATCCTTGTAATAAAGCGCGCCAATGCCGATCTCACTCGCGAGTCCTTCAAGCGAATGCAGTGACGTGGATTCATAACTGGCCCATTGGGAGATAGTGTCACGAGCAAGACGGCACCGCTCAGTGTCCAGCACATCGTTGACGCAGGTTGGACAGGCCTGCCCAACAAGTGCGGCGGTATTGTGATGCGATTGACTTATTGAAACTTCAGGTAACGACATGTCTGATACTCCGTTGGTATCTTGAATAGTTAGATAGAGGTATTTGCCGGCGAGGCAAAGAAATCTTCGAGCAGTTGCTCGAACCAGTACTGCGCATTATCAAGATGGATGGCCGCCAGCCGGTCCTGCGTCTCTCGGGACTGGACCCCAGGCTCGCGCCAGGGAGCGACTTCCAGCGCTTGCCATCGACGGAGGATGGCCAGTGTGCATTCAGGGTGAAACTGGGTACCCAGTACATTGGCCCCATAGCGAAAGGCCTGGTTTGGAAAAGTCTTTCCCACCGCAAGTGCATCAGCACCTGCTGGAATCTCGAAGCCCCGACTATGGAATTCCACCGCAAAAAAATTATCCGGGACAAACTTCTGTTCGGGATCGACCGCCTCGATCTGATAAAGGCCGAACGCCTGAGCGCCACCTTCATGTGGCGCCACCGGCGCACCCAGCACATGCGCCAGAAGTTGGGCACCCAGACAAAGGCCGAGGGTGGGGATGTCTTGATTCAGGCACTGCTCGATCCACCGTGACTCATCGTACAGATAAGGGTACTGATCCATCTCATCGACATTGGCAGCCCCACCGGTGATGACCACTCCTGCTGTATCTTCGTTGGGTTCGGGCAGTGATTCCCCGGCAAAGGGTCGGCAACACTCCAGCTTGAAGCCGAGTTTGGGAAGATGGGTTGAAGCGAGGTCGTCACGAGGTTCATCGTGATGC
>DPVA01000024.1:2385-3060 GCA_003529705.1 Gammaproteobacteria bacterium
TCGTCACGAGGTTCATCGTGATGCTCAACCAATATGATCTTCCGGGCCATCAATAATTTGCCGCTGCGCGTATTCAGGCAGGCAGACGGAACAGTTCGCCGAAACCATCGATCGTCTCGTTGATCTCCGCCAGCCTCAGGCTATGCCAGATCAGCGCATGGTTTGATGAGGTGACGGGTTTGCCCAATGCGGCTTCGATATCCGCGACACAATGGGCAAGACGCAGACTGGTACAAGAGACAAAGACCCCGTCAACGGAGTCGTGGTTTCCGATCTGAAGCGCAGCATCGCGCATGCTGTCGGCAGAGATTCGCGCGACGGTATTGTCATTATCCTGATTGAACGAACCGAATACAGGCACCTCAAAACCCTTGGATTCAATATAACTGCGGATGAATTGATTGACTTCGTCCGAGTACGGCGTGAGCACGCCGATTCGCCGGCAGCCGGTCGCCTGGAATGCGGCAAAGGCTGCTGTGATTGGCGTTGTGGCCTTGGCTTCCGGGCGGGCAGCGTGAATCAATTCAAACACCCGTTCTTCGCCGATGATCATGGAGGCCGAAGTACAACCATAGGCGACGACATCCAGAGGCACGCCCGGGAGGATGACATCGGTTCTGTCGGTGATGTGCGGTTCCATTGCCCTGAGGTTTTCGGGCGTGATCGTTGGAGAGT
>DPVA01000015.1 GCA_003529705.1 Gammaproteobacteria bacterium
AGGAAAATATTCTTGGCTCTGATCACGAGCGCACTGCTGAGCAGTACGGCTTTTGCCGAAGAAGTGAAGATCGGCATCATCCTCGGTTTCACCGGTCCTATCGAGTCGCTGACTCCTGATATGGGTGCCGGAGCCGAACTTGCTATCGCCGAGGTCAATGGTGGCGGTGCGCTACTTGGGGGTGCGTCGGTGACCGGGGTCCGGGCTGACTCAACGTGTATTGATTCTGCTGCCGCGCAGGCTGCGGCAGAAAGACTGATCACCTCGGATAAAGTGAACGCCATCATGGGCGCCGACTGTTCTGGCGTGACAGGTGCTATTCTCGCCAACGTTGCTGTACCCAATGGTGTGGTCATGATTTCACCGTCAGCCACCTCGCCGGGCCTTTCAACCGCTGAAGATGATGGTCTTTTCTTTCGGACGGCACCCTCGGATGCCCGACAGGGGCAGGTGGTTGCCGAGATTCTTAACGATCAAGGATACAAGACGGCCGCACTTACTTATACCAACAATGACTACGGTAAGGGCCTCGCCGACAGCATACCGAGCAACTTTACGGCAGGCGGCGGCACGATCACCATTAATGCCGCCCACGAGGAAGGTAAGGGTGATTACAGCGCCGAAGTCGCAGCGCTTGCCCAGGCTGGCGGCGACATTTTGATTGTGGCGGGATATCTCGACCAGGGCGGCAAGGCAATTATTCAAGGTTCGCTCGACACGGGAGCCTTCGACGTCTTCTATCTGCCGGACGGCATGATCGGGGACTCACTGCCGGCAGCTATCGGCTCCGGGTTGGACGGCTCCATTGGGGACGTACCCGGTACGGACAGCCCCGGCGCAGCCATGTTCGTTGAATTGGCTACTGCTGCTGGATTCAAGGGTGACGGGCCTTTTGCTCCGGAGTCCTACGACGCTGCGGCGCTGATTATGCTGGCCATGCAGGCCGCCGGTTCCAGCAACAGTCAGGATTTCAAAGCTAAGGTAATGCAGGTAGCGAACGCGCCAGGTAAAAAGGTTTACCCCGGCGACCTTACTGCCGCACTTAAGTACATCGCAGGTGGTGGTGATGTCGACTATGTTGGAGCTTCTGCAGTCGAACTTATCGGTCCTGGCGAATCGGCCGGCAGTTACCGCGAAATACTTGTCGATGGCGGCAAGAATACCACGGTAGGATATCGTTAAATATGGGTTAAACGGCCCGGGCTACCCCGGGCCGTTTTTTTTTGCCGGTTTCATCTCGATTGCTGGACATTCAAAACCTCTACAAAAACTTCGGCGGCATTCACGCTGTCGAGGACGCCTCTTTCTCTATTGAACGGGGCAGTATCACTGGACTTATCGGCCCAAACGGCGCAGGCAAAACCACGCTTTTTAACGTGATTGCAGGGGTTCACTCACCTGATGCCGGCACGGTAGTTTTTGACGGCGAGGATATTACTGCTAAGAGACCCCACGAACTTTTCGCGCGGGGCATCCTTCGAACCTTTCAAATTGCGCACGAGTTCGCCTCCCTCACGGTTAGAGAAAACCTCATGGTCGTACCCGGCGCACAGGCTGGTGAACGGCTGGTGGATACCTGGATTCATCCACGAAAGGTTAGGGTACAGGAAGCGGAACTGGCTAACCGTGCCACTGAGGTGATTGATTTTCTTCAGTTAACAGCGGTAGCGGAAGAACTGGCTGGTAATCTCTCCGGTGGGCAAAAAAAATTGCTTGAGCTCGGCCGTACCATGATGGCCGAGCCTAAACTCATCTTTTTGGATGAAGTCGGCGCTGGAGTCAACCGCACGCTACTCGGCACCATTGGGGATGCCATCCTCAGGTTGAACCAGGAAAAGGGATATACCTTCTGCATGATTGAGCACGATATGGACTTTATTTCTCGATTGTGTGATCCGGTCGTGGTGATGGCCGCAGGGGGTGTATTGACCTGCGGTACTCCGGAAGAAGTCATGAATAACGAGGCCGTCATCGAGGCCTATCTCGGTACGGGCCGAAGACATCATCGCTGATGCCCGACATGAGCTTTCTCCAGGGCGAATCTTTGTATGGGGGATACGGCGGCGCTGACATTCTGCAGGGATGCAGTATTGGTGTTGATAAGGGGGAAATCGCCGTCGTTGTAGGTCCTAACGGCGCTGGTAAGTCAACGGCAATGAAGGCCATTTTCGGTATGCTGAGTGTGCGGGAAGGCTCCGTAACACTGAACGGTCAAGACATCTCCAAGTTGCCACCCCAGGAACGGGTGGCCCTGGGCATGGGCTTTGTCCCCCAGAATGGAAATGTTTTCACCTCAATGACCGTAAAGGAGAATCTTGAGATGGGAGCATTCATTCGCCGGGATGACTTTAGGTCAACCATGGAGCAAGTTTTTTCGTTATTTCCTGTTCTCGCAGAGAAGCACGCCCAACCCGCGGGCGAGTTGTCGGGTGGCCAACGGCAACAAGTGGCGGTCGGACGTGCGCTAATGACTCGACCGAGCGTGTTGATGCTGGATGAGCCTACGGCCGGAGTTTCGCCGATAGTAATGGATGAAACTGTTGATCGCATTATTGAGATTGCGAAAACGGGTATTGCGATCCTCATGGTTGAACAAAATGCGCGTCAGGCTCTTGAGATAGCTGACCGGGGTTTTGTGCTAGTCCAGGGACGCAACCGTTACACCGATACTGGAGCGGCGTTATTGGCCGACCCCGAAGTTCGCAGGTCCTTCCTCGGCGGCTAGATGATATGACCGATTTTTTAAACGCCCTGGCATTACTCGGAAATTTTGTCATTGTTCCGGGGCTTGCTTATGGCAGTCAGCTTGCCCTTGGCGCGCTCGGTGTAACCATGGTTTACGCGGTATTGCGTTTCTCGAACTTTGCTCACGGTGAAACCATGTCTTTTGGCGCCATGGTCACCATCCTTGTGACGTGGTGGCTGCAAGAAAGGGGGGTTAACTTCGGACCTTTACCCACCGCACTCTTGGCGCTTCCAATTGGAATTGCTGGAACGGTTTTGATGTGCCTTTTGTCTGATCGCTTTGTTTATCGTTACTATCGCCGAGAGCGGGCAGCCCCTGTTACCTACCTGATCGTTTCCGTAGGGATCCTTTTTGTCCTCAGCGGGTTAGTTCGCTTTGTGATTGGGCCGCAGGACCGGATATTCGCCGACGGCGAGCGTTTTATTATGAAGGCACGCGCATTTAAACAAATGACCGGTCTGGAGCAAGGACTTGCTATCAAGACAACTCAAGGCGTAACAGTGGTCACCGCAGTAATTGTCGTGGCGGTAATCTTCTGGTTTCTTAATCGGACCCGGACGGGCAAGTCCATGCGCGCCTATTCGGACAATGAGGACCTGGCCCTGCTGTCGGGCGTTAGCCCCGACAAGGTTGTGCTCGTGTCCTGGGCGATCGCCGGCACGCTGGCCACGATCGCGGGCACGCTCTACGGCCTCGACAAGAGCTTCAAGCCGTTCACCTACTTTCAGCTTCTTCTCCCGATCTTCGCGGCAGCCATCGTCGGCGGTATCGGTCATCCCGTCGGTGCGGTGGTGGGTGGCTACGTCGTGGCTTTCTCGGAGGTCACGGTGACGTATGCCTACAAGAAGTTCCTGATCTACATCGTGCCGGAATCCTGGGAGCCCGAAGGGCTCGTTCAGCTTCTGTCGACCGAATACAAGTTCGCCGTGAGCTTCGTGATCCTGGTGGTTGTCCTGCTGATCAGACCGACCGGCATCTTCAAGGGGAAGGTGCTATGAGCAACTCTGTGCGTGGCCCCCTCTGTTTTGCCGTGATCGCGTGTCTGCTGATGATTGTTGGCTTTGGCCAGTCGTGGTCGGTGGCGTTGTCGATTGTGAACCTCTGCCTCATCTCGGCGATCATGGCACTCGGCCTCAACATGCAGTGGGGCTATGCTGGGCTCTTTAATGTCGGCGTGATGGGCTTTGCGGCGCTGGGTGGTGTGGCGGCCGTCCTCATCTCCTCCGAGCCGGTGGCCGAGGCATGGAAGGCCGGAGGCCTGAACCTGCTCTGGACCGCAGTGGCCCTGGTCATTGCGATTGCAGCGTTGGTCTTCGTTCAGAAGAAGGTTCCGCGCGGCGCGTTGCGGATGATCGCAACGGCTGCGGTCCTTCTGATTGGCTATGGTGTGATACGCATCTTCTTTGATCCGGCAACGGACGCGATTGAAGAGGTGGATCCGGCCAAAACCGGGTTCCTCGGTGGTCTGGATCTGCCGATCATGCTAGCGTGGCCGATCGGCGGTGTCGTGGCAGCGGCTGCGGCCTGGTTGATCGCCAAGGTCGCGCTGGGGCTGCGCTCGGACTATTTGGCCATTGCGACACTTGGGATATCAGAGATCGTGCTGGCAGTCCTGAAGAACGAGGATTGGCTCACACGCGGCGTGAAAAATGTAGTCGGGCTCGACAGGCCCGTTCCCTATGAGGTCGATCTCCAGTCCTCGGCGCAGTTCGAATCGTTTGTGGCCGGTCTGGGCATGGAGACGCTGGATGCCTCGACGATCTTCGTGAAACTTTGTTATGCCGCGTTGTTCATCGCTGTGCTGGCGGTCGTGATGGTGCTGGCGCAGAAAGCGCTGAACTCGCCCTGGGGCCGCATGATGCGGGCA
>DPVA01000221.1 GCA_003529705.1 Gammaproteobacteria bacterium
CCGCGTGATCACCTAATGGATTTCGGAAGACGGAACCGGCACTGGATTGTCGAACTGGCTGACTTTCGGCCCGCTTTTGCAGAAGTGAGCGGACCGTGATGGTCTCTCCTTTTTCTAACCCTTCACCGAGCTTGAAATATCCGGCCGTGAACCAGTGCGCTTTCGGGATCTCGACTCGCCGATAAGACACTGCAAATGATCGAGCCGGGCGCCTATGGAATACCCCCTCGCGATCAACCAGATCGACCTCTTCAACCATATCCCAGGTTTCGCCGCCAAATGCCCCAGCATTCATGGCAAGCGCACCGCCCATAGTGCCGGGAACACCGGCGAGAAATTCTGCCCCTGTCCACCCATACCTGCCAGCAAATCGAGAGAACCGTGCACAGGAAACGCCTGCCTCAGCCATCAGATATCCCTCCCCCAGGTGTTTCATTGTCCGAAGTCCACGATGGGCTGCAATTACCGCACCCTCGAAACCACCATCCCGAACCAGAAGATTGCTGCCGAGGCCTAGCCAGAGAACCGGTACCTGGACATCCAGACTCTGCAAGAATGCAGTCAGATCTTCACAATCCCGGGGCTCGAAAAAATATCGAGCCGGGCCGCCGACTTTCCAACTAGTATGTTTCGCCATCGGCTCCTGACATCGTATAGAACCGCGAACTCCCATAAATGCCGTCTGTTTGCCTGTGGTCATGGTCGTACTCACCCGTAGGTCCCCACTTGCAAGCGCACTGGTGGAACCAATTCCCGCGCCGCTCGACCGATATCGCCAGCACCCAGGGTCAGGACCACATCACCGTCTCGTAGGATCGGCAGAAGCGCCTGTTTGAGTTGATCGAGCTGAGGGACGAACACCGGATCGGCACCGCCACGTGCTCGAATCGAACGACATAAAGCTCGACCGTCTGCCCGTGGAATCCGATTCTCGCCGGCAGCATAAACCTCGGTGATAACCAGACATGCCACCCCGTGCAACAAAGCACTGAAATCATCCAGCAGTTCCTGAGTACGGGTAAAACGATGGGGCTGAAAAACCACGACCTTTCGCCGATCGGGCCAACAGCCCTGGGCGGCAGCAAGGGTCGCCTCGATTTCCCGGGGGTGGTGTGCGTAATCGTCGATCAGCAAAGCCCGACCTGGACCCAGGATCATTTCCCCAAGAACCTCGAACCGGCGATCAATACCGGCAAAACTCCGAAGGCCCTCAGCAATAGCGTCGGCGGCAATACCCACCTTGTCCGCAACAGCAATGGCTGCGAGGGCGTTGCGAACGTTGTGCAAACCTGGAAGGGCAAGATCAACTTCTATTCGCCTTTCTTCCATAAGGATAACTTCGAACTGCATGCGGGTACCGTCCTGGCGGATCTCGGTGGCCCGGTAGTCCGCGCCGGCTTCCACTCCATACGTAACAACGGGCCTGCGAATATGAGACCGAAGATCACGAACAACAGGATCATCCGAGCACAATACTGCCAAGCCATAAAACGGCAGGTTATGCAAAAAAGTCTGGAAAGTGTCAGTAAGCTGATCAAAGTCACCGCTGTAAGTCGCCATGTGATCGGTATCGATATTGGTAACAACTGCAATATGGGGCTGTAAATGCAGGAACGATGCATCACTCTCATCCGCCTCTGCAATCAGCCATTGGCCGTTGCCAAGACGAGCATTACCTGCCTCGCTTTTCACCAGACCACCGACGAGAAATGTTGGATCCAGTTGCGCCTCGGCGAAGATCGCTGCGGTGAGACTCGTTGCAGTCGTCTTTCCATGAGTTCCAGCAACCGCGATACCGTTGCGGAACCGCATAAGCTCTCCAAGCATCTGAGCCCGAGGTACAACGGGAATACCTTGCTTGCCAGCGGTCAGGACTTCGGGGTTGTCACTGCCCACTGCGTTGGACACGACCACAACATCCGCACCTTTTACATAGGCAGCGTCGTGACCAAGCCAGACCTGTGCACCTTTCTGGGATAGGGTCCGGGTTGCCATTGATTCCACTTGATCAGACCCGCTGACACGGTATCCCTGATCGATCAGGACGGAGGCAATACCGCTCATGCCGGCGCCACCAATACCCACGAAATGTACATGTCGAACAAACTCACGCATGAGCCAACTCCAGGCAGTGATTCACGACTTCGGTTGTTGCATCCGGCCGGGCGAGAGAACGAGCGGCCTGACCCATCTGCGCCAGCGTACTTCGATCCCGGACCAGATTATCGATCTCCAGAGCAAGACGACTTTGATCAAGTGCTGACGCCTCGATCACGACTGCGCCTCCAGTGTGTGCCAGCACTTGCGCATTGACCACTTGATGATTAGATGCCGCGTGAGGAAATGGCAGTAATATTGATGCCGTTCCTGCAGCGCACAATTCAGTAATGGTCATTGCTCCAGATCGGGCAATGACCAAATCGGCATTACGGTAAGCCCATGCCATGTCGTCGATAAACGGGACCACCTGCGCCGATATCCCTGAGTCCGTATATGCTTGGCGGACCTGTTCGTCTTGACCCTCACCGCACTGATGCCGAATCATCAGTTGGGATCCAAACTGGGACTGGCGCAGCGCCTTGGGCAGCCGCTCATTGATTGACCGAGCGCCCTGGCTGCCGCCGAGCACTAGCAGGCGGAATGGCTGCGTTTCATCAGTCGCCGTCGATACCGGCGGGGTGATCTCTGGTCGAACCGGATTTCCTGTCCATCGAGCCTTTACACCCAGATGTCGGACGTTCTCAAAACCCGTCAGAATTCGTTTTGAAAACGGCGCTAATAGGCGATTTGTCACGCCACAAACGGCATTGGCCTCGTGGATCACGAGCGGGCGGCGCAACAGCCATGCCGCGATGCCCCCGGGGCCCGCCGCAAATCCACCCATGCCAAGCACAACATCTGGAAAACGGCGACGCATAATCTTCAGGGCCTGACTAACTGCTCTGAGCAGCATCCAAGGCATGCTCAGTTTCCGGGCCCAAGATGTCCCGACCAGTCCTTTGACATTGAGCCACTCAATGTCAAAACCTGCCGCCGGAACGATCCGCGCCTCAAGTCCTCTGCGGGTCCCTAGCCAGATGACGTCGATACCCTGATCGC
>DPVA01000062.1 GCA_003529705.1 Gammaproteobacteria bacterium
CGATCTGGAGTTTGCGATCGGTGAGATGTGCACGGTCGTCAAGGAAACCTACGATGAATTCATCGCAGGTCAGGTTCTAAAGTACGCGGGTTTTGTGAGTGAAGAGGGATCAGTCGGGAATTTTGGATCTGAGGGAAATCACTTTGCATTGATTACCTACTGGAAGTCATTCGAGGCGCACGAAGAATCACACCGTGCAGCATTGTTTTTGGAGGCGTTCGGGGGCGTGATGGAATTCTGCTCCGAGACGAAGGAGTTGGGTTACGAGATCATGTGGCAGGGGGAGAAGTAAGGATGCACACCCTGGGTCTATCGAGAAACTTGCGCAGGATTTCGGATTTTTAAGGTGGGTTGACTGGCCGGTAGATCTCGGTTTGTGGTGATGAAATAAAGTTCGTATTGGGTTGCAGGCATTCGGACGACGCTTGATTTTGATCTCGCGGAGTCCTTATTATCGATGCTCTGTAAACGCTACCCTAACTGCAGGTGACAGACTATGAGCGTACTGATCAAAAATGGCCGGATCGTGACCGCGGTGGATGATTACCACGCGGATATCTATATCGAAAATGAAAAAATATCTGTCATCGGGAAGGACCTGCAGATAGAAGCGGCCAAGGTGATCGATGCGAGCGATCGGTTGGTCATCCCCGGCGGCATTGATCCGCATACCCATTTTGATATGCCTTTTGGAGGGACGAGAAGCGCAGATGATTTCGAATCGGGTCCGCGGGCTGCCGCATTCGGAGGCACGACCTGTGTGATTGACTTTGCGATTCAGAGTAAAGGTAACTCGACGCTTGAGGGACTCGATATCTGGCACCAGAAAGCTGACGGCAACGCGCTGATTGACTATGCCTTCCACATGATCATTACCGATATGCCGGATTCACGACTCCCCGAGATGCAGAAACTGGCTGACGAGGGTGTTACCTCGTACAAACTGTTTATGGCATATCCAGGCGTACTCTACGTGGATGACGGTACGCTTTACCGGGCGTTTCGCCAGGCTGGGGAGAACGGGACCCGGATTTGCATGCATGCTGAAAATGGCATCGTGATTGATGAGATCATCAAGGAGGCATTGGCGGATGGACATACCGAACCAAAGTACCATGGGCTGACGCGACCCACCCGGATGGAAGCCGAAGGGGTATATCGCTCTATTGCAATCGCGGAGGTCGCCAAGGTGCCGCTCTATATAGTGCACCTCTCCTGTTCAGATGCGCTGGAAGAGGTTAAGCGTGCCCGCCAGCGGGGGGTAGATGTTATCGCAGAAACCTGCCCGCAGTATCTGTTTCTGGACAAGAGCTACTACGAGAAAGAAGGTTTCGAAGGGGCTAAATGGGTTATGACACCGGCGCTTCGAGAGAAATGGAATCAAGACGAACTGTGGCAGGGACTGAAATTCCGTGACCTTGAGACGATAGCAACGGACCATTGTCCGTTCTGTTTCAAGGAACAAAAAGAGTTGGGGCTTGATACCTTCACCAAGATTCCGAATGGTGCGCCTGGTGTTGAGAACCGAATGAGCCTGATCTACAACGGCGGTGTGGTGAAGGGGCGGATGGATCTAAACCGCTTTGTTGAGGTCACCTCAACGGCAGCGGCCAAGGCCTTTGGACTCTTTCCCAAAAAGGGTACGATCGCCGTGGGCACGGACGCGGACATCGTGATCTTCGATCCGGAGCGCACCGAAACCATCAGCGTCAAAAATCCCTGCACACATCATATGCGTGTGGATTACTCCGCTTATGAGGGCTTCGAGGTCAAGGGCTTCACCGAAACGGTGTTGAGTCGAGGCCGCGTTATTATTGAAAAAAACGAACAGAAGATTGAGCGAGGCGGCCAGTTTGTTAAACGGGCTTTGACTGGCGCACATCTTTCCGGCTGATATCGATTCTTACCTAAACTGACTGACGGGTGTCGCGGACAACGACCGCCCGTCGGGTAGTTGGAGATTGACTTATGTACAAACTATATGGAAGTTTGGGCGCAGCAAGCCTGGCACCGCACTGCGTCCTAGAAGCCTCTGGCGAACCGTATGAATTCATCCCGGTCGACATTTCCGATGAAGTTGAGCGTGACCCGGAATATCTTAAATTGAATCCTCACGGACGGGTTCCAACGTTGGTGATGGGTGGTGAGATTATGATGGAGTCTGCCGCAATCTCTATTTACCTGGCGGACAAGCATCCGGAGGCCAACATGGCGCCTACTTTTGATGCCTCCCAGCGCTGGGAGTATCTGCAGTGGATGACTTATCTGACGAATACTCTGCAGGAGACGATGCTGTTGAAGCGGTATAGTTCAGGGTATACCACAGACTCTGATTCTTCCGCGGTGTCTGACTCAGCGGCCGAAAGGCTCAATCATATTCTTCACGTAGTCGGAACCGGTTTGGAAAAAAACGGCGGACCTTTTTTTCTCGGTGATAGTTTGAGCATTGCCGATATTTATCTCAACATGGTGCTTGGCTGGGATCCGGACATCGGCGCCGGCGCAAGTGAGACGACGGACTGGCCGAACATCACGAAGAATTACGACGCTTTGTTTAGCCGGGACGATGTGGCCAAGATCCTGCTGGAAAACGGCTTTCCAGGGCCCACATCCTGACCAAGGTCGTGTGCGGAATCAGTTGAGCCACTGACCCTCGGGGATGGAGTCGACTTCCTTTCCCGCCATCCAGCGCCCGTGAAACTGGAATCCTTCCTCTTCCATCTTGGCGAAAAAATTCTTCGGATCCTCTCCTTCGATGTGGGCACGGTGCGCATCTGCGTCAGTGAAGATCTGCGTGTAAAGAAAAACGTTGGGATTGTCTGTAGCCCTGCACACAAAAAACTGCTTCATGCCGGGCTGGTTCTCAAGGCAGGAGTAGCGGTATTCGTTAATCAGTTGTTCTATTCGGTCAAGGTCACCTTCCACCACCGCTGTTACGTGAACGATATAGGTCATGCTGATGCCCAAAGTTCAGTGCTGAGGTAGCGCTCACCCGTGTCTGCAAGGATGGCGAGCAGTTGGCGCCCGCTCGCCTCCTCGCGTTTAGCGTATTCAAGCATTCCGACGACTGCCGCACCGCAGGAGATGCCGCAAAAGATGCCCTCGCGCTGCGCGAGTTGTCGTGCAACGTCTATGGCGTGGTCTGCGTTTACCGCGATTACGTCGTCGTAGGCTCCTTGGTCCAGTGTGTCCGGGATGAACCCAGGTGCGGTACCCATAATGCGGTGTTTGCAAGCGATGCCTTTTGACAGGATCGGGGAGTTGTCCGGCTCTGTGGCGACAATCTTGATTTCGGGTATGGACTCGCGCAGGGCGGATGACAAACCGCTAATGGTACCGCCAGTACCCGTGGTGCAGATAACCGCACCCAGGTCAGTACCAAAGTCTTCAATGATTTCTCTTGCGGTCTGGTGATGGGATTGCGGGTTAGCTGGGTTATAGTGCTGGCCGACAAAAAAATAGCCTCTCTCACTTTCGAGGCGCCGGGCTTCCTCGATTGCCCCAACGGTGCCTTTTTCGGCGGGCGTCAATATGAGTTCTGCGCCGAAGGCTTTGAGAATCGCCTTGCGTTCCTCGCTCATGTCTGCCGACATCACAAATATGGCGGGATAGCCCTTCACAGCAGCGACCATTGCAAGCCCGATTCCGGTGTTGCCCGAGGTTGGTTCGATAAGCGTGTCGCCCGGCTTCAGAGCGCCGCGGGCCTCAGCGTCCTCAATCATGTTCAGTGCGGGCCGGTCCTTGACCGAACCGCCGGGATTGAAGCTCTCCAGCTTAACCCAAAGAGAATTAGCCTGGCCGGAGTCGAAGCGGTGCAGCTGGATCGTCGGAGTATGGCCAATAGTCTGCAGGATGTTGTCGTACTTCATGAATCTATTTTAACGGCTTCGGTGAACATTAAACCTGATGGAAAAAGGGAAATGACCTCAGGCTGGAAATGTGTATATGGTTGAGGGTAACAGGTGCGGGTGAAGCAATCGCCAGAGAAGACCGATACTGCCGTGGCGCGGGCAGGTCATGCAATGAAATTCGGTTTACATCTTCCGGACGCCATTCGGCAGAGCAGAGTATCGCCGGTGTATCTGGATCGACCGTCACCGAAAACTGGTTTAATGGGAGGGAGAGGCCGAGGCCGTGCAGTTTCAGATACGCCTCTTTTCTCGTCCAGCAGGCAAAGAATCCTTCTAACTGACGTGACGTTGGTAGGGCAGCAAGTTGTGCGATCTCGATTGTGGAGAAAAATCTCTGGGCAAGATCTATCCAGGAGTGGCGCGTGGGAGCCCGAACATATTCAACGTCTACCCCCAGTGCAGCTTCATGGCAGACGGCTATACAAGCCCGATCACGTGAATGGGAAAGATTAAAGAATAAAGGACTGCCCTCAAGATCAGGTTTGCCTTTTTCTCCATAGTGAAATACAACCTCGGTTGGGGTTACCCTCAGTCGAGTCGCCAGTACCGCGCGGAGTAGTCCCCGGCAGACAATAAAGCGGCAGCGGTCGCGCTCCAAGACAAAGCGGGCAGCACGCTCCTTTTCGGGGTTAGATAGACAGACGGATAATGGTACACCCACACCCTTTAGGTGTTCAAAGGAAAGGTGCCAGACATCGACCACGATCGGATCACCCACTATGTCTTACCAGCCGTTGGTGCGGTAGGTTTGGCAAACACGATCATCGCCACCCCGGCAAGGACGACGCCGCCGCCGAGCAATACTCCGATACTGGGGCGCTCATCAAGCAATAGGACTGAGAAGGCAATGGTGAAAACCGGCAACAGCAAGAGCACTGGCATCACGTGAGACACCGGATTGCGACGCAAGACGGTAAACCATACGCCATAGCCCGCCACTGTCATAACAAGGCCGAGGTAAGCGACACTGCCCCAGCCAATCCAAGTGGCATGGAGTAGAGCCTCCCACTGGCCGTCCTCGAACAGAAATGATCCCACCAGCATTTGTGGTGCCGCGAGAACACCGATCCAAGCGATTCCAGTTAGTCCATCGAGCTTATGACTGATTCGCTTATACATGATCTGCCCGACCGCCCAGATCATCGCGCCGCTGCCTGTCAGGAAAATCGCGAAAAGTTGGCCCTCGGTGTCGGGCAGTTCAGAGATAAGCACGATGCCGAGAAACGAAACCGCCATGCCACAAATTCGGATCAGCCCCGGGCGTTCCCGGAAGATAAGTATCGCCAGAAGTACGCCACAGGGTACTTCCAGGTGAACTACGATAATGGCGAGAGATGCATCGATCATGGAAAGGCCAGTAAAGGTCAGGCCGTACTGGATGGTTGAGCCTACCAGGGCGATCCAGAAAAGATCCTTCATGCAATTTCGAGGTATCGGGACGAACCAGATGAGTACAAAAGCCGCGATAAAGAACCGGATACTCATCAAAAGCAATGGAGGAAATTCAGCAAGGCCGGCTTTTGCGACGGTAAACCCAAGCGCCCAGCTCAGGGGAACGAAAAGGGCGAGGAGCAGTTCCCGACCGTTCATGACGTGCTAATGACAGAGATCATCACGGTAATGTTACCTTCAGAAAGAAACCTGCTGACAGTTGGCAAGGCATCGGGGATCAGGTAGTCTGCGCTCGCACCTATTTGCCCCAAGGAAAAGACCAGTGCTTCAGGAATTGCGCAAAAGCCTGATCACGTTAATTATTTTTTGCACCGGTATTATCCCCGTTCTTGGGGCCCCGGGCCTACCCGGCCCACCCTTGTGGTTTCAGACTGCTCCCGGTAGCGGAGAAACGGCCGTGCAGGCGATGGCTGGCGTGGGTCGTGGCGACCAATTGCTGCTTTCCGCGGTTAGCATGTCTGGATTCAGTTTGAGTGGATTCTGGGGGAAAGGGCAGGGCTTGCCCTCTCTGTCTCCTACGCTGTCCTTTAGTCAGCGCGACGTGAGCCTTTTCCATGGGGAACATGCGCAGTCGTCACATTTTACCGGCGCGGCTCTGGATATCGTCAAGGGAGGGTTTCAATTCACCGCGGGCGTCTCGGAGATAAGCGCGCTGCAAGTGCCGGACCGAGTGAGTTGGTTCACCGGTGCCACGTCGGAG
>DPVA01000177.1:0-9129 GCA_003529705.1 Gammaproteobacteria bacterium
CGGTCATCAACCATGCTTGCGAGATTCCCGGGAAACTAGGCGAGAAACTGCGGGAGGGAAGCGAGACTCTGCCCCTGATGCGTCGCCTGGTCAGCCTGCGCCAGGATGTGGAACTTGGCGCGAACCTGCACGACTTTCGGTGGTCCGAGAAGATGCTGGCAGGCGAAGCCGAGATTCCTGCCTAAAATCCACAGAGGCCGAAATGCGGATGGCCAGAAAGGGGTCGATGCGTTTCAGTCGATTGTTTCGAGAATCTCGATACGATCGCTGTCGGCAAGATCGACGGAAACCCCACCTATGGTGGTGAAACGCCGACCTTCAATCGCCTTCTTGTAAGCCTGATATTTCAGCGCTTCGCCTTGACTATTGGTTACCTGGATATCGATGACCCGATGCTGATCTTGCCAGTGCAGCACAAAGACCAGCGCCGACATAGCAAGTACCAGTCCGAGCAGCGTATAGGCAACCATTGCTGCGGATACCCCGCCCTTATTGGGCATGGTTTTGGCAACTGCTGTGGATTTTCCCGGTGTGTTCTTGGCGCGAAATACCAGGGCGACCACCAGAATGACCGCGAGAGTGAAAAGAATTTTCGTCAGCAAGAATTGGCCTCGTTGCCAGGGGGTAGTTGTAGGTAAAATCCCTGTGATTCTATGCTGTCAATGACGCTTGCGGGGTTTGTTGCCGCAAGCGTTTTTCTTTTACCAAGGTCGAGTGTCATAACCAACTCAAGCGGTTCGAGCCCGGCTTTCAGTGCATCCGGCAGCTCCCCAAGCGCCTTGGAGTCAGTGACAAAAATATACGTCTCTGCTTTGCGGTTACTCCTATAGACCTCGCACTTCAAAGAGATAAGTCTCTCTATGACGTGGCACGTAGTTTAGGCACGCCGCTAGCGCTTGCTGCCCCACAGCCATGCCCAGCCCGAGCGTTTTTCCGTATGCTCGCGCTGTGAGACGTCAGTGAAGGGGCGTTCCTCTTTGCCTAGGTAAAGCTGGCGGGGTCGTCCGATGCGGCTCTCTGATGACTCCATCATTTCCTTCCAGTGCGAGATCCACCCCACGGTTCGGCCAATGGCAAAGAGCACGGTGAACATGTTGGTCGGAAAACCCAGCGCCCGCAGTATGATTCCCGAGTAGAAATCTACATTAGGGTAGAGCTTTTTTTCAACGAAATAAGGGTCCTCCAGGGCGATACGCTCAAGTTCCATCGCGAGATCCAGCATCGGATCGTTGATTCCCAGTTCCGCAAGCACCTCGTGACAGGTGTCACGCATCACGGTGGCTCGGGGGTCATAGTTCTTGTAAACCCGATGGCCAAATCCCATCAGCCGGAACTGATCATCCGAATCCTGTGCCTTCTTCACGAATTTCTGAATCCGGTCCCGAGTCCCGATTTCAGTTAGCATATTGAGGACTGCCTCGTTTGCGCCGCCATGGGCTGGACCCCATAGCGAGGCGATTCCAGCAGCGACACAGGCAAAGGGGTTGGCATCGGAAGAGCCCGCGAGGCGCACCGTAGAAGTCGAGGCATTCTGCTCGTGGTCTGCGTGAAGAATAAGAATACGATCGATGGCGCGCGCGAGTACCGGGTTAACCTCGTAATCCTGCGTGGGGACTGCAAACATCAGGCGCAGCAGGTTCTCAGAATAAGAGAGGTTGTTTAGCGGCTGCATGAACGGCTGACCGAGTGAATACTTGTATGCATAAGCCCCGATTGTGGGCATCTTGGCGATCAGTCGATGAGCAGCGCTCATCCGCTGAAGCGGATCGTTGATATCAGTGCTGTCATGATAGAAAGCGGACAGTGCACCGACGACGCCGACCATGATTGCCATTGGATGGGAGCTGCGGACAAAGCCGCTGTAAAAACGGACTAACTGCTCGTGCAGCATGGAGTGTCTGGTAATATCGCCGTCGAACTGTTCCTTCTCTTCGGGGGAAGGCAGTTCCCCGTGCAGAAGCAGGTAGCATACGTCCATGAAGTCTGTATTCTCGGCGAGCTCGGCGATTGCATAGCCACGGTGTAGAAGAATGCCCGCCTCACCATCAATGTACGTAATCTCTGATGAGCACGAGGCGGTTGAGGTAAAACCGGGATCGTACGTGAACGCGCCGGTCTGCGCGTAGAGTTTGCGGATGTCAATGACCTTGGGGCCTACGGTGCCATGTAGCGTAGGCAGTTCCCAGGATTCGCCGGTTTCGTTGTCCGTGAGCGTGAATGAGTGTCGAACCGACTGCGCAAGTTCATCCTTGTGTTGCTGATTGCTTTGGGACATAAGGGGTTCCTCTGAATCCAATATTAAAGATTGGATTTTTCAATAATATCGACAACTATCTTTATATAGTTTTATACCTTATCGATCCAAAATGATAGTCTTGACAACAGAAAACGATTGTAAAGACCTACATATTGCTGGCTCTGCCGGCATCGTCTCCTCTGTAAATTCCCTTCTTTTACAGATAAATACGGTTTTCCAGTAGGTCTATTCGCATTAGGAAGAGGGGATTGAAATGAATTATGAAGGGTGAAAGTTTCTCTGTTGATACTGAGAGCGCAGGAACACTGGCGGGTCTCCGATGGGGGTCGACTCGTGATCTACCAGTTCTTGCCCTGCATGGCTGGCTCGATAACGCTGCAAGCTTTGCGCCAATGGCGGCCTCTCTTTCGGGAGTTCAGATCTTTGCGCTTGATCTTCCGGGCCACGGTAAGTCAGACCATCGGCCCCCGGGTATGCGCTACCACCTGATGGATTACGTCCCCGCAGTCCTTGAGGCGGCTGATGCTCTGGGCTTTACCAGCATACTGATTATGGGTCATTCGCTTGGCGGGGCGATTGCCGGCCTTACGGCGGTAGCTGCCCCGGAGCGGGTGCAGGCGATGATCCTGATTGAGGGTCTCGGCCCGCTCTCCGAGTCTGAGGCAAAACTTCCCGCGCGGTTGCGAGACTCGGTGTCTGGCTATGCCAGGGTGCATAAGAGGACGGCGCCAGTCTATCTCGATATTGAGACCCTGGTTTCCAGCCGCGCGCGGATTGGCCCAATGAGTAACGCTTCTGCGAGACTGCTGATCGAGCGCAACGTTCACCAGCATGATGATGGCTACCGGTGGCGCAGTGATCCCAGGCTGCGGCTCGATTCGCCGGTGTTTCTGACTGAGCCCCAAGTACTCGCGTGCCTTAAAGCAATAGCGCAGCCGACCCAGGTGCTGCTGGGTAACGACGGCATGCTGAGCAAGCGTGAGACGCTGGGCCCGAGACTTGAGGCCTTGAATTCTGCCGATGTGCGGTGGTTGGACGGGGCACATCATCTACATATGGACCATCCTGAGGCAATAGCCGCTGCAGCCGCAGATTTTCTTTCCCAATTTTCCCAGTAGCACCGCGCTGTGGTGTGCTATGGAAATAGGGTTTCCAGCAATCGACGCTGAATTTCGATACTCACGGATGATGAGGCTCGTGGGTGGTTGTGCAGGATGACGACTACCCAGAAATCGCCGTTGAGGTCGATGGCGTAGCCGGCAAGCGCCCGCACGTCTTTGAGCAACCCGGTCTTAAGTCGCAGCCTGCCCGGGCCTGCTACGTTGTGAAACCGGTTTCGCAGCGAGCCGTCGACAGCGGCAATCGGGAGGGATCCCAGAAATTCTGGCCACCATGGCCAGTTTGTAGCGGCCTCTAACAAAGCAGCAAGACCTTCAGCGCTGATTCTTGCCTCGCGCGACAGCCCTGCACCGTTATCGATATGTAATGCCGGCATCGCAACACCACCTTGGTTTAACCAGTTTTCGATTACGCGTCTGGCCTTAGCCGGGGTTGCCGGAGGCCGGTCACTCGCGAGGGCTAGCAGCAGGTTGCGTGCCATGACGTTGTTGCTGAATTTGTTGATGTAGCGGATGACCTCTGCCAGGGGAACTGATTCAAGTTCTGCAGCGACCGTAGCCCGGGTTGGAGTTTTACTGTAGTGCCAACCCCCGGCAAGTGTTCCGCCCAACTGATTCCAGAGCGCTGTAAAGACACCGTAGACATACTGCCCGTGGGGCAGGAGCGTACGGCGAAATTTGCTGGCACCGCAGCCCATCGGGTAGTGCCCGCCGACTGAAAGTTTTGTAAGTGAAGTACTTTTCTTGAGATCGATACGGATACTTCGCCCCTTTCCTCCACAGGCCGCATTGCTGAGAGTTATCCTGTTGTGAATCTGTAGGGTGGTCGCTGGCGGGTCTGCGTTGACGTGTACGGTGCTATGGTCTGAGTCAATAATCAGCGACGTTGCACCAAAGTTCACCAACAGCGCGTTGGGTGGCGTGTTATAGGCACGCATTGGTTTGCCATCAATGGCGTCGGTCTCAATTGCCTGGAGATCAAATAGCGTATCGTCAATAACAAGATCACCGCGAATGTGGGTGATACCACGGTCGCGGAGTTGTTTGGCAAGGAGCCAGAAGCGCTCTATCACGAGCCAAGGATCACCACCACCCCTGAGGATCAGATCGCCTTCTAGCGTGTTGCTACGCACGTTGCCGTGCGCCAGTGCGTATGTCTGCCATCGATGCTGCGGGCCTAGCAACTGTAGTGCGGCTGCTGTGGTCACGAGTTTCATGGCGGATGCAGGATTTCGAGGAGTTGTGGCGTTGTGACTGACCATGTTTTGGTTCGCACCCACTTTTCGCATCACTACGCTAATGGAGTTTTCGGGGATACCATGGGCTTGCATCAGCTCAGTCACTGAGGGTGGCAGGTCCGTCCCGCTGGCGGGATCCGGCACAATGATGCCTAAAAAGAATACACATAATCCGGTCAGGACGGCTGTCAATGACCTGCAGAAACCGGTAGATTTGGGATTCATCTTGACGTTGCTATAATCTCGCGCCTTTACAGACGGCATTTTCAATTCCACACACGATGGCATCCAAAAGTATTTTCCGCATTATCTTCCATAATCAGGGAAGCATTTACGAGGTCTACGCCCACGAGGTTTCCCAGGGCGGAATGTACGCCTTTGTCGAGGTGGGTGATATTACGTTTGGTGAGCGGTCAAAACTCGTGGTTGACCCGTCTGACGAAAAACTCAAGAGCGAGTTTTCAGGAGTGAAACGAACCTACATTCCACTGCACGCTATTGTGCGCATCGACGAAGTGGAAAAGGAAGGTCAGGCAAAGATTCACCCTGGTGAGGGCAAAGGCGGGAATGTGTCGCCTTTTCCGATGCCGATGAAGCCCCCCGCTGCCGACTGACACTCAAGCTGCGCTGGCCGAATCCGTGCCGGGGCATGCAATGCCGGTACCCCCCAGACCACAGTAACCACCGGGATTCTTCGCAAGATACTGCTGGTGATAGTCCTCGGCGTAGAAAAATTCCCCGGCCGGAGCTACCTCGGTCGTGATGCTGTGATAGCCCGAGTGCTTCAACGCAGCTTCATAAAGTCCCGTGAAGTATTTGGCGACCTGTAACTGATTATCGTCAAAGGTATAGACGGCGGAACGATATTGCGTGCCGATGTCGTTTCCCTGACGCATTCCCTGCGTAGGGTCATGAGACTCGAAAAACACCTGAAGCAGTTTTTCATAACTTATTCGCGCAGGGTCAAATACCACAAGCACTGCCTCGGTGTGGCCAGTCATTCCCGAGCAGACCTCGTGATAGGTAGGGTTCGGGGTGGAGCCGCCGGCATAGCCCACGGCAGTTGTGATCACACCATCGAGTTTCCAGAAACAGCGTTCCGCACCCCAGAAACAGCCCAGCCCAAAGACCGCCTGTTGCGTGCCCGCGGCAAACGGCGGCTTGAGTTTCTCGCCGGTAACGTAATGCTGGTCAGTAATCTCCATCGATTGACTCCGGCCGGGCAGGAGGTCATTCATCTCAGGCACTTTGGGCCGAAAAGGAAACATGTCTTTATCCTTGCAGGTCGAAACAAAATTATAGCCGCGTCTTCAAAGGGACCCTCGCGCGCTCGTCACCCGGGGGAGCCCTGCGTAATCATTCACATGAACTATAGATTCAAGCCCTGTCGCAGACAACAAGGCGTAGACGGCGTCCTGTTGATCATGGCCATGCTCTAGTGCGACGAGACCGCCAGGCTTTATGTGACTTTTGAGATCCACGCAGAGTGCGCGAATGCAGTCCAAGCCATCCTCGCCCGCAAATAGGGCAAGAGCAGGTTCAAATAATGCCGGTCCTGTTTCCAGCACCGGGTCGTTCTGTCGGACATAGGGCGGATTACTCACGATTACATCAAACCGGCTGCCCGCAAGGGGTGTAAACCAGTCGCCTTCAACAAAAAGGATATCTACGCCCAGCCTGCTGGCATTCTCCCGAGCCTTTGCGAGCGCAGCTCGGCTGATATCGGTGGCCGTGATGCGCGCGAGCGGCCGCTCGATCGCGAGCGCTAGGGCGATGGCACCGCTGCCCGTACCAAGGTCTGCCACATCGACTGCGGTATCGGGCGGGATGGCATCAAGCGCCGCTTGTACCAGAATTTCAGTTTCCGAGCGCGGGACCAGGGTCGCCTCATTCAGTTCAATGTCGAGGGACCAGAACTCCTTGTGTCCCAGTATGCAGGCGATCGGTTCCTTTTCAGAGCGGCGCTTCAGCAATACAAAAAACGCAGAGGCTGATTGGGGGTCGACGAGCTGACACGGATTCCGGGCGAGTGTCGTACGGTTGATACCGCAGGCGGCCTGCAGCAGCACTTCGGCATCAAGCCGGGGCGAATCGCTGCAGCCGATAAGTTGAGTGATGCCCTCTTGCACCAGCATGGCGGCGCGGTACTCAGTCACCACCTAACGCCGCGAGTTCGTCCGCCTGATGTTCCGCAACCAAAGGTTCAATGACTGGTTCAAGATCACCCCCCAGCACTTCATCGAGTTTGTATAGCGTCAGGTTGATGCGGTGATCGGTGACCCGTCCCTGCGGAAAGTTATAGGTGCGGATGCGCTCAGAACGGTCGCCGCTGCCGACCAGATTTCGACGGTTCTGGGCTTCTTCTTTTTTCTGCTCACTGATCTTGGCTTCCAGCAGGCGTGATCGCAGGATAGACATCGCGCGGGCTTTGTTTTTGTGCTGTGAGCGCTCATCCTGGCACTCGACGACAACACCAGTCGGCAGGTGGGTTAGACGTACTGCCGAGTCAGTCCGGTTGACGTGTTGTCCGCCTGCACCGGAGGCACGGAAGGTATCTACTCGAAGTTCCGTTGAATTGATTTCCACATCGCCAATCTCGTCGGCTTCAGGCATGACTGCGACCGTGCAGGCCGAGGTATGAATCCGGCCCTGTGCCTCAGTTTCGGGCACGCGTTGCACCCGATGAGCGCCGGACTCAAACTTGAGTCGTGAATACGCTCCACGGCCATCTACTCGGCTGATCACTTCCTTATAGCCGCCGTGTTCACCGATGCTTTGGCTCATGATTTCGACCCGCCAGCCGCGTTTTTCGGCGTACAGGGTATACATCCGGAACAGGTCACCGGCAAAGAGGGCGGCTTCATCACCGCCGGTGCCAGCCCGGACTTCAAGAAAGATGTTCCGCTGATCGTTGGGATCCTTGGGGATCAGCAGTTTGCGCAGGGTCTGGACATTTTGCTCGATCTCAGACTGAAGCCGTGGCATTTCATCATTAGCAAGTCGTCGGATCGCAGGGTCGTCATCCTCAGCCATCTCGCGGGCCTCTGATATCTCGCTGTCGAGTGCCTGGTAGCGCTCAAAGTGGTCAACCACCGGACTGATGTCAGCGAGTTCAATAGAAAGATCGCGAAACGCATTCTGGTTGCTGATGATCCCCGGATCGGCCAACAGTGCGTTGATTTCTTCGCGACGCTCGAGCAGGTGCTCAAGCTTGGCCTGCATCTGGCGATTCATGGTTATGGCTTGAGCTTGAACAGCCGGCGCGTACTGCTGATCAGGCTGGCGTTACCTTCTTGGCTTGCCTGCTTGAGCGCTTGACTGGGAGCGTGAGAAAACTTGCGTGACAGGTTTCTGGAGAAGTGATCAAGGACCTGCTCAGGGTCTTCACCGTTGGCTAGCCGGCGCCTGGCGTCAGCGAGCTCGGTTTCGCGCAGCATCTCGACTTGATCACGAAGAGAACGGATTGTCGGCACCGAGTCAAGCGAGCGCATCCAGTGCATAAACCGTACCACCTGAAAGTCGATTATTTTTTCGGCCTCCACGGCAGCCTCCTGCCGGGATGCCTGATTCTCGGCAACGACTTTATGCAAATCATCCACCGTATAAAGGAACACATCCTCCAGTTCATCTACCTGCGCTTCGATGTCGCGCGGTACCGCAAGATCGATTAGAAACATCGGCCGGTGCCGGCGTTGGCGCAAGGCCGCTTCGACGGTACCTTTGCCGAGAATCGGCAGCGTGCTAGCAGTTGATGCAACCACAATGTCAGCTTCATGCAGGCGTTCGGGTATTTCTGCCAGAGAGATGGCCTCACTGCCAAGTTGCTCGGTCAGAGCCTGGGCCCGCTCGATCGAGCGGTTGGCGACGATAATATGACGCACTTCATTCTGTTTGAGATGACGTGCGACCAGTTCGATGGTTTCGCCCGCACCAATCAGGAGCACGGTCTGTTCGTTAAGGCGCGAAAAAATACGTTTGGCGAGATCGACCGCCGCGAAAGCCACCGATACCGCACTCGCCCCGATAGCGGTATCGGTACGAATCTGTTTTGCGACTGAGAAGGTATGTTGAAAGAGCCGGTTCAGAATTTTGCCGGTGGTTCCGGCTTGATGGGCGACGGAAAAGGCTGACTTCATCTGGCCGAGAATCTGCGGTTCGCCCAGCACCATCGAGTCAAGACCGGAAGCAACCCGAAAGGCATGTTGTACTGCTTGTTCTCCGGGGAGCACATAGGTTGAGCCGTCGAGGGCTTGGACGGGGAGATCACCGTAGTCCCTGAGCCAGTGAAGCACTGGATCGCTGGATAGATCTTGCTGGCGACAGTAGATTTCGGTGCGGTTACAGGTCGACAGGATCGTGGCTTCAGCAACATCTAATGACGATATCAATGAGCGCACGGCTCCGGGCAACTGTTCCGGCGAAAACGCAGTGCGTTCCCGCAGATCGACAGCGGCTGTGCGGTGATTAAGGCCTAGGGCGAGAAGATGCATCGAATCAATATTTTATGCGTTTTTTG